>QHYN01000032.1 GCA_003224145.1 Acidobacteriota bacterium | reverse complement strand
TTACGTTTTCTTGCGCTGGCTGTCTACGGCAGTGGTTCAAACACCACCACCGGCTGGTACGTTCGTGGCACCACCGCTTCGGCGATGGCGATCAGCTTGTCCTGCTGGTTGAAGACGCGAAGCCGTGGGGCTTTCGGAGCCCCGCCATCAAGTTCTGTCGTTGCGCCAGGAGGCAGCTCGACGCGTCCGGGCTGCAGTTGCGCAAGAGAAATGTTGAACTTCGAGCCATGGCGCACGCGCTTCTCGATGACCGGCAAAACATTCACACGCGGAAAATTGGGCAGCAGGTTTTCCAGTTTGATCATACAATCCGCGAATCTTCCCGCCTTGCTCGCATCCGCCAGTTCTTCGAGCGTAATCGCCTGCTCCAGCGAAAATTCTCCCACCGCGGTCCGCGTAATTTCCGCCAGGTGCGCGCCGCAGCCCAACGCCTGTCCCATTTCGTGGGCGAGGGAACGAATATACGTGCCGGAAGAACACTCAATGAAGAAGCGCGCGAGGCTGCCTTCGATCTCCTTGAGCTTGTATTCGTAGATCTCCACCTCGGCGGGCTTCAACTCGACCACTAGCTTTTTCCTCGCCAGTTCATAGGCAGGACGCCCTCCCACTTTCTTCGCGGAGAACGCTGGCGGCTTCTGTTCGAATCGCCCGATGCGCTCTGCCGCCAGCCGCTCGAGCACGCTTGCATTCAACACCGGCGGAGTGTCCGGCCCCAGTGGTTCACCGTCCGAGTCGTAGGTGTCGGTGGCAAATCCGAAACGGAAACCCGCTGCGTAGCGCTTCCTCCGTCCCGCGTAGAACTGCACGAGCCTCGTCGCCCGGCCCAGCAGCAACACCAGAACGCCCGTGGCCAGCGGATCCAAAGTCCCCAAATGCCCGATCTGCCGGAATCCTGCCAAGTGGCGCACGGCATCCACCACGTCGTGCGACGTTCTTCCCTTTGGCTTATCGATGACGAGCGCGCCGTCAAACGGCGCCGGGTGTGGCTGGCGTGGCATTTACGGTCAGTCGGCTACGGCGCGGGCGGGTTATCCTTCTTCATTTCCTTCAAGAGCTGCTCGATGCGCTCCACCTGTTCCTGTGTGAGGTCCAGCGTGAAATGCAGCTCCGGCAGGCGGCGCAGCTGCAATCGCTTCACGAGTTCCCTGCGGATGAATCCCGAGGCATGTTCCAGTGCTTTGATCGCGTCGACCCGCTCCTTCTCGCTTCCCTGCACGCTGATGAAGATGCGCGCGTGCTTCATGTCCGGCTGCACGCGAACTTCGCTCGCAACGACAGTGCCCTCCAGCCGCGGGTCCTTCAGTTCCCCCGCCAGCATGGCGTTGATTTCGTGCGCGATTTCTTCGGCCACGCGTTCGTGACGGTGGTTTGTCGAGCTCATCAGTGTTCTGGCCGCACTTCTTAGATGATCTCCACTGCCTGGTTGATCAAAAACGATCCGAGGATGCGGTCCGCCTCGCCCAATACTTTCTGCAGCACTTCGTTCACGTGCTTCTCTTCATTCGAAATCGTCACCACGCCTACCACCGACCTCTGCCAGGTGTCGTGATGCTCTAGTTCCGCCACCGCCACGTTAAAATCCCTCCGCAGCCGGTCCTTCAGGCTGCGCAAGACTTGCCGTTTGTCCTTCAGCGATTGGGCGTCGGGAATGTGCAGCTCGAGGGTGAGCAAGCCGACTGGCATCTGCGCTCCGGGGAATCTTGGCGGACTATTTCTTGCCGGATGGCCCGCCGGTCTGTCCGGCAGCTTCCGCTGCGCTCATCTTGGTGACGTTGAAGCATTCCAGGATGTCGCCGATTTTGATGTCGTAGCTTCGATGTATAGATCAGCGTGCCATCGCGCACCACGCGCACTTGTGCATCGCGCTTGAGAATCCCGTCTGCCACGTAGCAGCCGGCCACCGTCCCCGCGCCCTTCACTCGGAATGTGTTCCGCACTTCCGCGCGGCCGAGATACGTTTCCGCAATGACCGGTTCCAACAGGCCTTCCATGGCCTTTTTAATTTCGTCAGAAACTTCGTAAATGATGTTGTGCGTGCGGATGTCCACGTGTTCCTGTTGCGCAAGATCCGCCGCCTTGCGGTCCGGCCGCACTCCAAAGGCGATGATAATCGCGCCCGACGCCGAGGCCAGCAGCACGTCGTTTTCTGTTACCGCCCCCACTCCCGACCCGATGATTTTCAGTTTCACTAGTTCGGTCGAAAGCTTTGGCAGCATCTCACTCAGCACTTCCACGGAGCCCTGCACGTCCGCCTTGATGACGATGGGAAGTTCCTTGACCTCGCCGGCCTTGAGCTGTTCGTGGAGTTGGTCCAGCGTGATGCGCCCCCCACTGCTTCGTGCCATCGCCGCGTCGCGCTGTTTGCTCTGCCGGTATTCGACAATGTGCCGCGCCTTGGCTTCGTCCGTCACCTGGAAGTGGTCGCCCGCTTCCGGCACCCCCTGCAATCCCAGCACTTCGACCGGCGTCGATGGCGGCGCGTTCTTCATCGCGCGGCCTCTATCGTCAAACATCGCTCGCACTTTGCCGAATACCGAGCCGCAGATGAAGAAGTCGCCTGCGTTCAGCGTGCCGTTCTGCACCAGCACTGTCGCCACAGGCCCGCGCCCTTTGTCCACGCGCGATTCCAGCACCGTGCCACTCGCGGGAGCGTCGGGATTGGCCTTCAATTCGCGCAAATCAGCGACTAGCAAAATGATTTCCAGCAGCTTGTCGATACCCTTTTTCTGTTTCGCCGAAACTTCCACAAATTCCGTTTCCCCGCCCCACTCCGCGGGCATCAGCGCCAGGTCGCTCAGCTGTCGCTTCACGCGCTCCGGCTGCGCTTCCGGCTTGTCAATTTTGTTGATCGCCACAACGATGGGCACGTTCGCGGCTTTGGCATGGTCGATAGCTTCCTTGGTCTGCGGCATGACGCCGTCATCGGCCGCCACCACCAGAACCACGATGTCCGTCACCTTCGCGCCCCGCGCGCGCATGCGCGTAAACGCTTCGTGGCCTGGCGTATCCACAAAAACCACACTGCGATCGTTCACCACTACTTTGTACGCGCCGATGTGTTGCGTGATTCCGCCCGCTTCGCCTGCCGCTACGTCCGCCTCTCGGATCGCATCCAGTAAGCTCGTCTTGCCGTGGTCCACGTGGCCCATCACCGTCACCACGGGCGGCCGCGGCTTCAAACTCTCCTTGGTCTCTTCCTTCGCAACCTCCAACACCATTTCTTCTTCGAGCGAAACGACGCTCACCACCCCGCTAAACTCTTCGGCCAATGTGGTCGCCGTGGGCACGTCCAGCGCTTGGTTGATGCTCGCAAATACGCCGCGGTCCAGCAGCGTCTTCAGAAGATCCTTCGCGCGCACGTCCAATTTCTCTGCCAACTCGCGAATGGTGATTCCTTCCGTGATCGTCACATCGCGCGGCGGGCGCGGCTCCGGCGGCGCAATCACCGCGGCAGCAGCCGCACGGCCTGCCCCCTGGCGCAGCCGTGTTGGGTGCAGCTTGCGCTCGCCTTCCATTTCTCGCTTGTCAATGATCGGTCGCTGGCGCTGCGGAGCTTTCCGCGTATAAAGCGGCTTGCCAGGCTCTGCCTTGGACGGCATTTTGTCGGGCAAGGGCGGGAGCATGCCAGGGCGGCCGGGTGCGCGCAGTCCGGGACGTGTGCCCGTCGACAGCGGGCCGCGACGCTGCTCAAACGGTCGCGCTGGCTCAGCGCCGGCACCGCCCGATCGTGACGTGTGGGGTCTGCCTGCGCCTGGCTGCTGTGGGCGTATGGGTTGCCCAGGCCTCGGACCACTCGGCCTCGATTCACGCGCTACGTCCGGCAGTGGCCCGCGATTTCCTGTCGGCAGAGGACCTCGATTTCCAGTAGCTAATGGCCGAGCCGAACTTGTCGATCGTGTCGGCGCACCTGGACGCACAACAGCTCCAGGGGCGGCGGCCGCCGGACGCACCGCCGAAGCCTGTGTTCCTACGGGAGCCGTCGGGCGTGCCGCTGGCGCTCCAAGCGGTCCCGCAGGCGCTGCTGGACGCGCAGGTTTCGGCGCGGGCGTAGGTGTTGTAGCAGGCTTCGCTGCGGTTGGTGCTCCGGCAGGCGCAGGAGCAGGCACCTTGGGAACAATCTTGGGTGCAGTAGGCGCTCCCGTCGGCACAGCCCCGGCTGGGGTGACTGTGGCAGCAGGCCTTGTCACTGTTGCAGCAGGCGCAGCGGGAGCAGCCGGCTTCACCACCGCGGGCGCAACCCCGGTTTGCACCGGCGCAGTTGGCCTCATCTTCGCCGCTTTCGCTACGGCTTCTTTGGCCTCTTTCTCCGCTTTGGCGGCCGCTTCCACCTGAGCCTCGGCCTCCGCGACCCCTTGAATCTGCTTGCGCACTTTCTCAGCGACGTCGACCGGAATCGAACTCGAGTGCGTCTTCTTTTCGGTGACACCAAAACCGGGTAGAAGGTCAATAATCGCCTTGGCCTTGACCTCCAGTTCGCGGGCCAGCTCGTTGATTCGGACTTGGTTTGCGTCGGTCATGCTCTCCGTTCGTTACTCCGGCTTCTCGTCTTTCGCCGGTCCAGCTCCGGCTTCGCTCTCATTTTCTGCGGGCGCCACCTCCGCGTGTGTTTCATCTCCCGCGGGAGTATCTTTTGCCGCCTCTGCAGCTTCTACATTCTCAACAACGTCTGCTCCCGCCGCCTCCGCATTCTCAGCAGTTTCTGTTGCCTCTGCGATCTCCCCTTCACCTTCGACTGCAGGAGCTTCGGCGTCCACCGTGCCTTCCGCTGCGGGGACTTCGGCTTCCACCGTGCCTTCGGTTGCGGCAGCTTCAGCGTCAACCGCACCTTCACCCGCCGCGGGAGCTTCACTGCCACTCTCATAGAAGCGGTTCACCGCCTGGTAGATCTTGTCCACCATCTTTTCGCCGATACCCGGAATCTCCATCAATTGCTCCGGCGTCATGCTCGCCAGCTTCTCGACGGAGTTGATCCCCGCGGCTTCCATCTTCTCGATGGTCTTCGCACCCACGCCCGCCAGCGACGTCAGCGGCGTAGTTGGCGCGGTCAGCGCGGTCATCTGTTCTTCGATTTCCTGGCGCTTTTCTTCTTCGCTCTTGATGTCGATGTCCCAGCCGATCAGTTTGCTCGCCAGCCGGACGTTTTGTCCCTTCTTGCCGATCGCCAGAGAAAGTTGCGAATCCTCCACGATCACTTCCAGTTTCTTGTTGTCCGGATCGGTGATCTGCACGCGGGTCACTTTCGCCGGGCTCAATGCCTTTTGCGCGAACGCCACCGTTTCCTCGTTGTACGGAATGATGTCAATTTTCTCGCCGCGCAACTCCCGGATGATCGACTGTACCCGCATGCCCTTCATGCCCACGCAAGCGCCCACCGGGTCCACGTCTTTGTCCCGGCTCATCACCGCCACTTTGGTGCGCTCGCCCGCTTCCCGTGCCGCATGCCGGATCTGCACTGTGCCGTCGTAAATCTCCGGCACTTCCATCTCAAACAGCCGCTGCACCAGGCTCGCATCGGCGCGCGACACGATCACCTGCGGGCCCTTTGCCGCGCGATCCACCGCTTTGATCACCACGCGCAGCCGTTCCCCGATGTTGTACGTCTCCAGCTTCGATTGCTCCCGCTTGGGCAGCCGTGCTTCTGTCCGTCCCATGTCCACAATCAGGTCCGGTCCCTCCGAGCGCTTCACGATCACCGTCACCAGCTCGCCCACGCGGCCGTTGTACTCGTTGAAAATCGTGTCGCGCTCGGCCTCGCGCACTTTCTGCAGAATCACCTGCTTCGCTGTCTGTGCCGCGATGCGCCCCAGCACGTCCGTAGGCTTTGTCGTCAGAATCTCCGTGCCGACTTCCGCCGCCGGATTTTTTTTCTTCGCCTCCGCCAGGGTGATCTCTTTCTTCGGGTCGGTCACTTCCTCTACAACCGTCTGCACCGCGTACACATCCACCTGCCCGCTTTCCTGGTTGAATTTCGCGCGCAGGTCTTCTTCGGTCTTGTAAAACTTCCGCGCCGCCACCACCATCGCGTCTTCAATCGCCGACACCACGATTTCCGGCTCGATGTGCTTCTCGCGGCTCAGCATTTCGATTTGTTGGTAAAGCAAATTCGCCATAGCTCGTCCCTGAAATTCTTTCCCTCAGAATGCGCCGCTAAAACTCAACCACTAGATTCGCCTTGCGAATCGCCTCCAGCGGGAGTTCCACGGTCCGTGCTTCCTTCCCCTTCAACTCCATCCGCACTTTCCCGTCGGCAAAACCCGCCAGCCGCCCTTCAAAAAACTTCGCATCCCCCACCGGCTCGCTGGTCGTGATTTTCGCCAGCCTTCCCCGGAACCGCTCGAAATCCGCCGCCTTCTTCAGTGCCCGGTCCATCCCTGGCGAGCTCACCTCGAGAATGTACCCCGGTCCCGGAACCAGCTCCTCCACGTCCAAAATCACGCTCAATTGCTGGCTCACGCGTTCGCAATCCGCGTGGCTAATCTTCGGAAACGGGTCGTGCACCACCTCGCCCGCCCCCAACATCCCAGCGGCATCGCTAATCACCGCCGCAGGCTTCGGCACTCGGTCGATGTACACCCGCAAAAACCGCTGCTTGCCGATTTTCCATTCGACATCAACGATTTCCAGCTCCTCCGAACGCGCCACTCGCTCGGCGGCTGCGCGGATCTTCTCCAAATCCACCAAGAGACTCCTCGACCGTAGCCGGTCCGCTGTGCACTCCAACCGGCGCCAACAAAAAAGTGGGCTTGCGCCCACTCAAAGGTGCGACCCGCTTCAGAGTGAAACTTGAGTATATTCCCGCGACAAGGCAAAAGCAAGATAAGACTCTTCCGGTTTACAGATACGGACAACTCATTTTTGTCACGCTGCTTTCTTGCGCCTGAGCTGGCTCTGTTTAGCCTGAGCGAAGGGGAAGTGCCTCAAAAGGCGAGGGTTAAATTGACTCGCAAGGATCCGCGTGCCGCAGGAATGGCGGGCGCCCCGAGTTAGCCGCATCACGTCGGGATCGGCCTTTTTCCGTCTCGCCACCGCCGGTGTCCTGGCGCAAAAGCTTGCGCAGCCGCGTCCGGGCCTTGTGCAATTGCGATTTTGCGTTCCCCACCGAGCATCCGGCGATTTTTGCAATCTCACCGTGCGCGTAGCCTTGAATGTCGTACAGCACAAACATCAGTTTGCATCGGGGCGGCAACTGCGCTATCGCTTTTTCGAGTGCTTCGCGATCGACGTAGCCCTCGAGGCGCAAGTCGGGTCCTCCCAACTCTCGTCCCGAAACGCCTCTTTCTTCACCATATTCGGTGACTTCCTGAAGGGAAGTGTTCGCAGGCGTTTTCCTGCGTAGGCGCATCAACACGGTGTTAATGGCCACGCGATGCAGCCACGTGGAGAACGCCGCATCGCCACGAAATAAATGGATCTTCCGGAAAACATGCAGAAAGACTTCCTGCGTCGAATCCTCCGCTTCCGTCGGATTCTTCAACATCCGCATGCATAGGGCATATACCCGCGGGCTGTGAAGCTGGTACAGACGTTCAAACGCACCTGCATCACCCCGTTGCGCCAGGCGAATGGCCTGGGCTTCTGGCAATTCCTGGGTCTCAGTTGGGCGCTGTTCGCTCAATGAATCCTTCTCCGCGCACACCAGTAGAGTCTCTTTCACAGAATCCCAATGGAAAAGCAAATAGCCCGGTTGGCTAAGAGTCTGGCGCCTCACCTGAACCAACTTCACCTTGTGTGCGCAATCCCCCTGCCATCACGGAATTTTCTTGTAAAAGTCTGGAATATTGCGACTTATCTCTGCCAATGGGAGGACATGCCAGTTGTATAGCGGTACTAGTCCTTGCAAAGCTTCCTCGGCCCCGTTCTTTTCTTCACTGCTCTGTTCACTCTCGCGCGGCGTGCTTCGTCCCGCGAGACGGGAATAATGCTGAGATGAGAATAGGGTTAATTCACGACTCCGTGGGCGGAAGCGGAGTTCCGTGCAAAAATATTGGGATGGCCTGACCATTGAGTGCCTTCGATGCTCAGCGCGCAGCTCATCGGATTCATTGCCGTGCGCGGTCGCTATGTCCGGGAGCAGTGTTTTTTGCGCAGGGCGAATCTGGCAGCGCGCCCATCTCTTCGCAACCGCCCGCGGCCTTGCCGGACGCCCCAGTAACGAAGCTGTGGAAATGGTGGACCACGAAGCCCTGGGCAGACCTGCCTCCCGCGTTGCCCTGCTCAACGAAATTACTGGCGATCCCACTTGGCAGCCACCTTCGTTTTTTACATGGGCCTTGCCGGCGCACTTGAGCCCCGGCCGCCCCGTCCATGCCGTGCTCGCCTGAGAAACAGAAGCCGCTCAAAATCGAACGTGAGAGACACGCGCCACACCAGCTATTTCCGCGTTATATAGCTTGATGGCTTGAGGGGGGAGGGTCTGTTATGGTTAACTAGCAATCCGGCGAGGATAACTGTCCTGGGCTCGCGGTCCTTTGGACTTTTCTCAGCTCGGCCTTGCTAGATTCGCGCCTTGGCACTCTTGCCGAGCGCGACCAGCATGATGGCGCTCTTGCCTTCGGCGTGAGGGGAAAAGAATCCGGTCACCTCATCGTCATAGAACGTCAGGCCCGTAGCTCCTAGCCGTTGCGCGTAAGCAGCCAAATAGAGTTTCCCGCTCAAGATGCCCGCCTCGAGCTGCACGGCGCGATATCCGCGGTTACCAAAGCGCTGCAAGATCGATTGCAAATCGGCCAGAAAGAAAATGTTGGCCGCAGCCTCCGAGGGCAACAGCTGCTCCAAGCCCAGATAACCGGCCTCGGCCCGAAAATTTCCTGCCTTCAAACATTCGAGCATCTGCCGGTCGCGGTGGTAGACATAAGCCCCGGGGTCAAGGCCTTCGACGGCGTTCACGATCAAGTACAGATCATTCAGTTGCGCTCCTTGTGGGATCAGGAAGTCTGCAGGGATACCGCGCGTGGCGCGCTCCAGCATGGTGGAGAGCTGCACTAAGCTGATCGGCGTCTGCGCAAATTTTCGACTAGAGCCGCGCCGAAGGATCACCTGTTCGATGGGATCCCGAGCCATTTCTTCATTGGAATAAGGCTCGAGCGGAACGATGGGTCCCGTTGGCGTCAGCAGCTCCGTTTGTGGTGTGTTGCCGCGCCACGCAGCGACCTCCTTCGCCGAATGGAGCGAAGATGCCGCGTGCATTTCGCGCATCGCTGGATAATCAATTTCGCGCCGAGAGAGCGGAACGGTTTCCAGATGAAGCGCGGAGATTGGAGAAGGCGACTGCTGCGGGAGATCGGCAACGTAGCCGAGGGCCGCTAGTGAGAACGCTACTTCTCGGTCGGAATCCACGTCGAGCAAGCGGTTCACATCCTCGTCCACGAATCCGCAGACCACCTTCGCAGGCATTCCGAGAGCCGTGGCGGCTGCCAGCAAATTGGCTAGGAGCGTGCCATTATCCCAGCCGAAATGGCGATACGTGCGGGCCTGATATTTCCAGGCATTGCGCCAGTACGTGCACGTGCAAAGGATGGTGACCGGGGCGTGCGCAATGGCTGGTTCGCCGCCGGTGGCCTCGCTCAGCGTCCCGCGACAGTCGCCGCCTCTTAATCGCCGCAGCGCAAACTCTCCGGGCGAAAAATGGTAGACACCGGCTTCCAGGCGCCTAATATCGCCACAAACGATATAGAGTTCGACTTCGTATAGGGCCCCGGTGCATGCGGCAGCTCGGAAAAAGATTTCGCCGCCGGGATATTTTCGATGCCGAGTGATGCCGGCACTCAAGTACAGAATTTGCGCCAGCGTTTCCACATCCGGCACCGCATCTGTCTGCGCGGGAAGACTCTCAGCGATGGCGGAAAGAGCGGCGACGCCCGTTTGGCGAACTTCGCGCGGCATGGGCAGCGGCTCGAGCGTGGCATAAATTTTGAACGGCGAAGGCTGATTGGCCCAATCCAGGAAATGCGGATTGCTGCGGACGCTGGCGCGGGAATGCTTTGTAGCGTTGTGGTATTCCCACGCCGCTTCAAGATTGCGGTTGTCGGTCATCCTTGTGGCACGCCGGCCACCACAAGCATAGTACAGCCCCGCAGAGTGCCGTTCGTGGAGAAGATCCCTTTTTGTCGGGCCGCAGATGCACCGGCAGCGCAACACAAGTGACCGAGCTTGTTAAATTCTTTAATGATTTTATGAAGACAGGAGCGCAGCGGAGTTCACTTCACTCCGCAATCAGCAGATTCTGCGCGAACGGCCACTCCTCATCGATCCACTGCGCATCGCACCGGAATCCCGTTCGTGCGGCCATCCCAGGAATCTCTTCCGCTTTGTATTTGTGCGAACTTTCCGTCCAAATCGTCTCCTCTTCGTCCAATATGACGCGCAGGCTTGCTGCCGGAATCCGCACGGTCTGGCGGCGGGTCGAGCGCAAATGCATTTCGATCCGCCGGTCTGCGTAATTCCAGCGCGCTTCGTGCCGGAAGCAGCTCAGATCAAAATTCGCTCCGAGTTCCCGATTGATGCGCGCCAGCAAATTCAGATTGAACGCCGCGGTCACGCCTGCCGGATCATCGTATGCGAGCAGTTGCAGGTCCACGCTTTTCTCCAGATCCGTTCCAAGCAGCAGCGCATCTGCGATCCGCAGGCTCTCTCGCAGCTCGCGCAAGAATTCCTCGCCGGCATCGCGGTCAAAATTTCCAATGGTGCTCCCAAGAAACAGCACCAGAAGATGGTCATCTTCGCCGCGTCCTTCGGCGACGGAACGCAATCCTTCCAGGTACGGCTGTTCGTACCCCACCATGCTGACCAAATCGATCCGCCCCAGTTCCTTTTCGCACGCCGCCAGCGCATGGGGAGAAATCTCAATGGGGTAGTAATACGTCATCTGCCGCCGCGAAAGCGCTTCGAGAATCCAGCGCGTCTTCTTTCCCGACCCGCTTCCCAGCTCCGCTACGTGCAGCGGCGATGGCAGTCTTCCCACTATCTCTTCTGCATATTTCTTCAGCAGCCGCGTGTCTGCGCGCGTCAGTCCGTATTCCGGCAGCACGCAGATCGCTTCAAACAGCGCAGAACCCACTTCGTCATACAAATATTTCGACGGTAGTTCTCTCTGCCCGGGCTTGGTCAGTCCCGCACGCACGTCCGCCGCAAATTCCGACACGTGCCGCAGCGATAGAGCAGGCGTCAACATCGTTAGTCTCCCGAGCCAGGGTCTGCTCAGTCCTCGACGCAACGGAAGGTTGCGTAGACGTACGGGTAATGCGGTTGGAACCAGTTGCGGAACGACCGTCGCAGCATGCACGCTGCCGTTCGCGGCGAACCGCCTTTCATCACGTAATGCTTGCCATCGAAGAAATTTGCGGAATAGCCCGGATAGAAGGGCATCGGCGTAAATCCCGGAAACGGCGCGAACTCCGTGCGCGTCCACTCCCATCCGTTCCCCACAAGATCGTACACGCCAAACGCGCTCGCGCTCGCCGGATGCGCGCCCACCGGCGAAGGGTCCCACGATCGAAAATCAAAATTCCCATGGCGCTCTCTCGGTGTTTCTTCGCCCCAGGGATAGCGGTGTTCGTCCTCGCCCTCCGGTGTTCCATACGCCGCGCGATGAAACTGTGCTTCCGTGGGCAGCTTCCGGCCGAGCCATTTCGCATAGGCGGTGGCCTCCGCGTGACTCAGGTACACCGGCCACTCCAGGGGCAGGCGAATTTCGCCAAACATCGTTCGATAGACCCACAGGTTGCCCTCGCCTCTCCAGAACATCGGATGTTCAATGCCTTCCTTTGTTCTCCACGCCCAGGCCTCGGTGCTCCAGAGCGCGCGGTCCTGGTAGCCGCCCGCCTGGATAAACCGCAAGAAATCGCGGTTGGTCACGTTGTGGCTTTCGATGGCGAACTTCGCCACGTCCACTTCGTGGGCGGCAAATTCATTGTCCCAGCCGAAGTCCTCTCCATTCGAGTGCCGCAGGCCCAGCGTGGCTCGCCCTGCAGGAATCTCCACCAGCCGCGATTTCACCCGCGGCGCTTTCCACACGATTTTCTCCGGCCCGCGAATCTTTTTTTCCGCTGGCAGCCGGTGCAGCATATACGCGAGCGTCTCTGCATGCATCAAGCGGTGCTCGATCGCCACTTCCAACATTTGCATCAGGTGCGGGTGTCCTTCATCCGACCGTTCCAGCGCGCGTTCCGCGGCGCGATCCAATTCCTCGCGCACGCGCCTCTGGTACCGCTCCACTTCTTCGCGCCGCGGCCAATCGGCTGGCGTGTCCGCCGGCAATCCGCCGCCGACCGGATCGATGCCGAACGCAAACAATTGATCGAAGGCTGGGTGGAAGGACCGCAAACCAAATGCGCGATGCGCGAGCAGATTCCAGTCGAACGTCTCGACGTGTCCCACGTAAAAAATGATGCGGTGCCTCTCCGCAATCGGCCGGTCGTACAATACTTCTTCTCGCACCAAGCCGAATAGGTCATCGGTTTGCGTGCGGGCGTCAAGCAGGCGGGTGTGTAGGTCGTGCCGAATGCGGGCGGCTGTGGCGACTGCTCCCATGGCGTTTTCCCCTTCTTTTGATGCAGCTTCCGGTAGAAGGATGCGCCAAAAATCGGCGTCGGCAGGCTAGGTGCATTATTATGTTCGCTCCGGATGGTGAGGCTGTCAATCGAAATGAATGCGAAAACCGAAGAATTCTTGGGAAATTTGATTGAATTTCGCGAAGTGTCGTTTCACATAAACGATATTCCTACCCGCTCCATCCTCTCTGGAATCTCCCTGGCCGTTTCTCATGGTGAGACTCTCGTCCTTCTCGGCCGCAGCGGCAGCGGCAAGACCACCCTCCTTCGCCTGATGAATGGAATGTTATTTCCTACGCAAGGTGAAGTCTTGGTCCAGCAGCGCTCCACCTGCGATTGGGATCTCATACGCCTCCGCCGAGGCATCGGTTACGTCATTCAAGAGGCCGGCCTCTTTCCGCATTTCACCGTCGCGGAAAACGTCGCTCTCGTTCCCACGTTGGAAAAATGGGACCGCGGCCGCACGGCGGCTCGTGTCAGTGAACTCCTTATACTTGTGGGGCTTGAGCCAACTGAATTTGCGGACCGCCGCCCCCGCGAACTTTCTGGCGGCCAGCGCCAGCGCGTGGGCGTTGCCCGCGCTCTTGCCGCCGATCCCCCGATTCTGCTCATGGACGAGCCATTCGGCGCGCTCGATCCCGTCACGCGCGCCGAGTTGCAGCGTGAATTCAGCGCCCTCGCCCGCCGCCTCGGCAAAACCATCGTCTTCGTCACTCACGACCTGCGCGAAGCTCTGCTGCTCGCTTCGCGTATCGTCCTGCTCGAAGCTGGCCGCATCGTGGCCATGGCTTCGCCTCAGGAATTTCTCCGTCTCGAGCATCCCGAAGTTCGCGCCTTTGCTGCTTCTTTGGAAGCCGCTCCCGGAGCCACCCCATGAGCCCCGACCAGAGCAATTGGTCCTTCTTCGCCGAGCACCGCGCGGAAATCTTCAGCGCCACACTCGATCATATGGCTCTTGTCGTCATCGCCATGATCATCGCTATTCTCATTGGTGTCCCGCTGGGAATGTTCATCGTGCAGCGCCCCACGCTTCGCGCGATCGCATTAGCCGTTGCCAGCATCTTTCAAACCGTTCCTAGCCTCGCGCTTTTCGGTTTCCTGATTCCCATTCCCTTCATCGGCGGCATCGGCAAGCGAACTGCCATCGTGGCCCTCGTGATTTACGCGCTTCTCCCCATTCTCCGTAACACCTATGTGGGTCTGACGGGTATAGATCCCGCGGTTCTCGAAGCCGCCGAAGCCATGGGCATGACCAACGCACAGATTCTGTTTCGTGTGCGCTTACCGCTTGCCCTGGCCGTCATCCTTGCCGGCATTCGCACCGCCACCATCATCACCATCGGCGTCGCTACTATCGCGGCTGCCATCGGCGCCGGCGGCCTCGGCACCTTCATCTTCCGCGGCGTCGCCCTGGTCAGCGATTCTCTCATCCTTGCCGGGGCCATCCCCGCGGCGTTGCTTGCTCTCCTTGCCGACTTCCTATTGGGCTTGGTCGAGCGTAAATTGAAAGTCTCCTGACATGCGCCGCTCTCTCTTCGCCCTTCTCCTCCTCTCCGCGGTTTGTTCTTCTTCCTGCCGTCCGCTGCGCCCGTCCAAAATTACGATTGGCTCGAAATTTTTCACCGAGCAAGTGGTCCTCGCCGAATTTCTTGCCCAGCACATTGAAGCAAAAACGGGCATTCCGGTCGTCCGCAAGACGAACCTTGGCGGCACGCTTCTCGTCCACAAAGCCCTGCTTGCCGGCGAGCTCGATCTCTACGTCGAATACACGGGCACGGCTCTGACCGCTGTCCTCAATGAATCGCCAAATTTTTACAGCCAAGCTGCCGAACAAAACGACTACTCGAAGGTCGTTTATCGTCGCGTGCGGGAGCTTTACGCCGAGCGTTTTCATGTCGAAGTCACCGAGCCGCTGGGCTTCGAAAATACCTTCGTACTCGTCATTCGCGGCGATGACGCCAAGAATCTTCAGCTCCGAACTATTTCCGATCTCGCTTCGGTCGCGCTGAAGTGGCGTGCCGGTGTGGGCTACGAATTTCTCGAGCGCCCCGACGGGCTCCCCGGTCTCAGCGCCCGCTACAGTCTCCACTTTGCCGAAACGCCTAAAGTCATGGATCTCGGTCTTATTTATCGCGCGCTTGTGGATCATCAGGTTGACGTCGTTGCCGGCAACTCCACTGATGGCCTCATTGATGCCCTCAGCCTCGTCGCCCTCGAAGACGACCGCCACTACTTCCCGCCCTACGACGCCGTCCCCATCGTCCGCCAATCCACACTCGCGCAATTCCCCCAGCTCCGCGGCGCCCTTGCCGATCTTGCCGGCAAACTCTCCGCCTCCGATATCCGCCGACTCAATTACGCAGTGGATGCCCAGCATCAGGACGCTGCCGCCGTTGTGCATTCCTTCCGCGCGTCCAACGGTCTGTAGCGCCGTAGCAAAACGCTCTAACAATAAAATTGACTTTTCATCGTTCAGTGGAGGGAGACTTTCCCGTTATCCACCACCGGAGGTCAACTCCTCGAGCCACTTTTGCAGAACCGCTTGCTGACTCGCAGGAACGTCAGTAAACATGACTCCCATTCCCATGTTGGGAAAGACAAACACCACCTTGCCGCGCGCCGTGAACGTGGCGTCCGCATGGGAGATACGGACCGCAATCTCCGTGCCTTCCGGCGAGGGATTGAGCATGTCGAGAAAACATCCTCCGGCACTCAAATCGCTGGTTTTGGCGCTCAGTTTTGTGCCCGAGGTGATTTCGGTGACTTCAGCGTCCGCGATGATGGCAAAGCGCGGATGACGGCGGCGCTCAGATTCCATTCGTTACCGCCTTCTTCATGAACCACCGAGCGGTGCAGAAACGTGTTCGTGGACAACGATCCAGCGGTGCGCTCGCTTCTCGAGGACCATGGTCCATCGCCCGTCCAAGCGCGACGCCGCGCCTTGTTTGCTGACGATGTCGGCCCCAAACGTCACCGTGGCCCACGCCAGCGAACCGCGCCGGTGCACGCCCAGGTCGTCGTTCAGCCGCAACTTGATGCTGCGGTTCGGCTCAAAAAGCGCCTTCTGCGCGCCCACGCGGTACTCCGCCCAGTTGTTGTATTTCATCGGCGCAAGGTCGAAATAGGCGAAGTCGGCATCCGCTGCATAGTTCGGCTCGATTTTGCTGATGTCCAGGGTTTCCCAGGAAGCGATCACCTTGGGAACTAGCGCCCGCAGTGCCTCTTCTTCCGAATCTGCGGCTGTCCTGGAAAGGGTCATCACTGCCAGAGCGGCGATCAACCCTGTCGCCAGCTCAAGGACTAGAAATCTGCGCATGGTCACACCCTCCTATGCAAAACATCCGGAGATTCACCTTATGCGGGAGAGCTTGGCGGGCATAATACGCGCAGGCCGCTACTGCGTCAACGCTGTCGGCCCCTGCAGGAACCAATATGGAGCTTGGGGAATCGCCCTGGCTCGCGTACTTTGGCGGCTGCGTAATGCAGAGGAATGTCATGCCTGTGGTGCCTCAACCATCGCGGATGATCTCGATCCGAAAGGCTAGGAGCGAGGATGCTCTGCAGATTCTTGCGTGCCTGCGTGCCGCGTTCGAAGATTACCGCAAGCAGTACACGGCTGAGGGATTCCTCGACACCGTGCTCACCCCCGAAACATTTCAAGAGCGTCTCGCGGAAATGATAATTCTTGTAGCTGTCAGTGACTCGAACGAAGTTGTTGGCACCATCGCCTGCAACCTCGTCAGCCCGGAGGAAGGGCATCTTCGGGGAATGGCGGTCCTTCCCTCGTTGCGCGGCAGTGGAATAGCCGGGCAATTACTGAGCCACGCTGAATCGGAGCTGCGATCTCGCAAATGCACACGCATTACATTGGACACGACCGAGCCGCTCCAACGCGCGATGCGCTTTTACGAGAAACACGGTTATCGCCGGTCCGGGAAGATCTTGGATTTTTTCGGCATGCCGTTAGTGGAGTACTACAAGACGCTGCCCTCAGAAAGCGTGGCGTAGGAGTGAATCTGGTGATTCATTCTGCAACTCAAAATCACTTCGCCGAACTTTGTTGGTTTTCGGAACTTAATTTCGTAACCACGTGACTTCCTGTGCGAAGTTCATCCGTTCCCCGTACGGCAACTGTGTCGCCTGCGTGCAAATCACCAAAAACCTCAAGAAGCTTGCCGTCGGTTTCGCCGGTTTGAACGTTCACCCATTCCGCGCTCCCGTCGCGAATGCGAACGACGAAAGTAGCTTCGGTAGTCCGGGCAACAGCGGATGACGGAACGAAAAGAGTGGCATCGAACCGGCGAACGGGCCAAAGCACTTCTGAAAACATGCCAGAAGCCAAGCGTCCGCCCGTATTGGTTACGTCGAGTTCCACGGGCATCGTTCTTGTCTTCACGTCCACGGAGTGCGCAATCCGGGCGACAGTTCCGGTGAAGGTTTGATTTGGGAAAGCCGGAACAGTGAATTCCACCTTGCCGCCATTCACCATGCCTGCCGCATATTTTTCGGGCACCGGGACGACTAATCTCAACCGGCTCGTTTTTTCCACTTTCACTAGCGGCACCTGAGACCCGGAAGCGCTGGCAGAGCCGACCAGCGCTCCCGGATGGACGTTTCTTTCTGTCACGACGCCATCGAACGGCGCCTGGATTTGCAAGTAGCCTTCTACTTCTGCAATGGATTTCAATGCCGCTTTAGCCGCCTGCGCACTCTCGCGCGTGGCTTCCAGGCGCGCACGATCGCCCTCGACTGACTTCTGTGCCACTTCCAAATCGTTGCCGGCCACAACTCCGGGAGTTCCGGATGCTGCTTTGAGTCTTTGATACGTTCCTTGGTCGGCGGCGAGCTTGGCTTCCGCTTCCACTCTCTGGGCCTCGGCTCCCTGGAGTTTCGATTGCGCCTCTGCATGCTGAGCGGCAAGCTCCGGGGCAACCAGCCGGGCCATTAATTGTCCGGATTTGACGACGGAACCGCGATCCACGGTGATCGAATCAACGAAGGCCGTCACCTTGGGGTAGACAGCGACGACCTCATAGGGTTGCAGTTCTCCCGGCAGGCGCATCGTGATGGCCAGCTTGCGAGCGGTGACCTTGACCACTTCAACGGTGGGAGCAGGAGCCCCTTGGCCATTCGCATTGGCCGCAGGAGAGCTCGTGGTTGAGCCGCACGAATTGCACCAGCCTACGATTGCACTCAAGCCCAGAATATTTAAGAACGCGATGCGACTCATTGTGCTTCCCCAAGCGAGTTCGGGCTTTCGGCTTGACGCTTTGCAAAAACACTTCGAGGATCATCCGGGTCCAAAGAAGGAGAGGCGGTCCCAGCTCGCTCCTGAATCAACGCGAATACGATCGGCAAGATCAAAAGCGTCGCTGCAGTTGCGAATAACAGGCCGCCGATCACTGCACGCCCGAGCGGCGTTGTTTGTTGACTGCCCTCGCCGATTCCCAGGGCCATGGGAGTCATCCCAGCGATCATGGCCATGCTGGTCATCAAGATGGGCCGCATCCGGGTCTTTGCGGCGTGAATGCCCGCGGCCATCGCTGGATTGCCGGCGAGACGATATTCCTCTGCGAATGTGACGAGCAGAATCGCATTCGCTACTGCTACGCCAATCGCCATGATCGCCCCCATAAAAGACTGAATGTTTATAGTCGTGCGTGTAAGGAGAAGGACAAAAAGAACGCCACAAATCACTGCCGGCACAGTGGAAAGGACGACAAACGCAAGCCTCAGCGACTGGAAATTGGCCGCAAGCAACAGATAAATGACCAACACGGCGAGGAGCAACCCAATGCTTAAGTTTGTCAAAGTTTGCTTCATCGGAGCGATCTGCCCCCGGACGCTGACCTTGACACCGCGAGGGGCGCTCCCCGCGCGCTTGATCGCTTCATCCAACTGGCTCGCAATGCGGCCGAGATCTTCTCCAGCCACATTCGCGGTGAGTGTAACCATTCTTTGTCCATTCAGCCGATGGTACTCGCCCACAACGTTTCCATACGCGACCTGCGCCACGTCCCCTAGTAAGGGATGCGAAGCCGTGCCTTGCGTGATGGGCATGTGCTCGACGTCTTGGATCGAGGTCATCTCAGTTTGAGGAATTTGCACCTGAACTTGATACGCCACCCCCGATCTGGGATCGGCCCAATAGTTTGGAGTCACAAAGCGGCTGGACGAAGTGGCCGCCAGAAACGAGCGGCCCACGCTCGCGGCCGTCACTCCGAGCTGGCCGGCTCGTTCACGATCCACATTGACGTCGATGCTCGGGTAATCCAGCGGCTCGTCGTACTGAACGTCGCGGAGCGAGGCAATCTTACTTACCTCGTCACGAACCTTTTCGGCGAAGGCACGGTCTGCCCCGAGATCCGGTCCACTCACATTAACTTCTACCGGAGTGGGAGCACCAAAATTCATGATCTGTGTGACGATGTCCCCGGCCTCAAACGAGAATTGACATCCGGGAAATTCCCCGGTAAGAATCTTTCGCAAGCGCTCTTCGAACTCGTCCACTCGAATCTTCGATTTCGGATTCAAGGCCACACGCAATACAGCCTCATGCTGCCCGCTCGTCCATAGATAAATTGTGTTGATCGGATAGTTCGGCGGCGGAGCACCCACATAACCCAAGGTGATGGCAACATTTCCAGGACCCGCCGCCTCTTGGATGGACTGGAGCACGCCAAGTGACAATCTCTCCGTGGTTTCCACGCGAGTCCCGGTGGGCGCGCTGAAGCGCAACAGAAGCTGGCCTGAAGACACTCGAGGAAAGATTTCTTTCCCAAGGTAGGGTCCCAATAAGGCAATGAACAGAAGTGCAGCCAGAACATACATGGAAACCGCAAGCCGCCAGCTTCGCGACAGTCTCTCGAGAGCGCGGCTTAGTTTTTCCCGCAAGCGCGTGAGCAGCGACAGAGAATCCTGTTCCTGATCTTTGTGTTCACGGAGGATCCATGTCGAAAGCACAGGCACGAGAGAGCTGGACAAGAGGTAGGAAGCAGCCATCGCAAATCCCACCGCCAACGAAAGCGGAACGAACAGAGAGCGCGATACACCGACCATGAAAAATGAAGGCACGAAGACAGCCAGGACACATAACATCGCCAGAAGCCGGGGAATTTGAACTTCCTTGCTCGCTTGCAGTACTGCCTGCGCTCTTCCCTGTCCCTGACTTAAATGAGTGTGAATGTTCTCCATCACCACGGTGGATTCGTCGACAAGAATGCCTACGGCCAGGGCCAGGCCTCCGAGCGTCATGATGTTGATGGTCTGACCGGCACCCCAGAGAGCCACCACTGCCGTGAGGAGAGCAAAGGGAATCGTCATGACCACGATCAGCGCGCTGCGCCAATCGCGCAGGAACAGCAGCACCATCAGTCCTGTCAAGACGGCGCCCAGCAGTCCTTCCTTCACAACCGAAAGCAGGGAGTTCCGCACGTAGGATGATTGGTCAAAGACATAGTCGATCTTGATGTCCGGAGGAACCACGGATTGGAACTGAGCGAGGTTGCTTTTCACTTCGTTCACTACGTTCAGGGTCGAAGCATCCGCGCGCTTCGTCACCGGGATGTAGACTGTCCGGCGTCCATTGACTTCGGCGTAGCCGGTGACGATGTCGCTCGAATCTTCCACCGTGCCCACATCGCGCAGAAACACAGTGGGACCTGCTCCGGTCCGGATGGGCAGGTTTTGCAAATCCTTGATATTCGAAACAACGGAATTGATTGGCGCCAGCCGCAATAAATCTCCCGTTCGCACATTTCCTGCCGGCACGATTGTGTTCCCCGTGTTCAGCGCTTGAATGACCTCTTCGGGGGCCATCCGGTAAGCGCGGAGCCGATCGGGGTCGATACTCACCACAATCGTCCGCTGGCTGCCACCGAATGGCGGAGGTGCGGAAACTCCGGGCAGAGTGGCGAACAAGGGCCGCACGCGGTTCAGCGCAAGATCCTGAATTTCTCCGACGCTTCGAGTGGGGCTCGAAAATACCAAGTAGCCCACGGGTACACTTCCCGCGTCAAAACGCAGGATAAATGGGGAGACCGTTCCCGGCGGCATGAAAGCCCGGGCACGGTCGACGTACCCGACGGTCTGAGCCGCGGCCTGACTCATGTCCGTGCCGGGATGGAAAACCAGTTTCACCAACCCCACGTTTTGAATGGACTTCGATTCGACGGATTCAATTCCGGTGATGTAGAGAAAATGATATTCGTAGTAGTAGACGAGATAGCCCTCCATCTGCGCCGGGGACATGCCGCCGTACGGCTGTGCCACATAGATGACGGGCAGATTCAGATTAGGAAAGATATCGACGGGCATGCGCAGGAGCGCGAGAACCGAGCAAAGTGCCACACTAATGACGGCTATGAGGACACTGATAGGATGCCGGAGCGCGGCGCGCAACAGCCACATGGCTACGGCCCTCCCTGCGGCTTTTGATGCAAAAATTGCAGGAAAGGCCCAAGATCGCCTTGCGCTGCCGCGAGCGAAGCTAGGTTCTGCCACACGGCCAGTTTTGCAAGAGCGTCGTCAATTTCCGCCTGCACCAGCAGGCTCTGTGCATCAGAAACGTCCACTAGTGTTGCAAGTCCCGCTTGATAACGCGCTCGTTCCTGCGTTTCCGTTGCGCGCGCGGCCTGCAGCTCAACCGGGGTGGCCTCGGCCACTTTTCGTGCGCCATCCAGAGATGCTTGTGCTTTTCTTAGCTGCCCCGTCAGGTCCTGAATCGTCTGGTCATAACGGGCTGCTTCCGCACGCGCATTGGCCAGTTCAATTCCCTTTCTTTCCCGGATCGAAAAAATGTCGAAGAGCGGGAACGTGACGGTCAGCCCCACAGCCCAGTTCGATCGGTCGATCCCCAGGCCGTTCGTTCCTCCCTGGAAAGTGCCGTCTGTGTTCGCACCGGTTCCTCGCCCGTAGACCGCCGACTGCAGATTGAGCTTTGGATAGTACGAGCGGTCCAAGAGGCGAACCTGAGAACGAAGCTCTTGGACGCGGGCGTCTTGTGCGCTCGCGAGAGGATGGGTGGAGAGCTTCGAAGTCGAGGGTATATTCTTAGTCGGCATCTCCGCGAAGCGGGCTTCGCGTACCTCGACTCTCGCGTCCGCGATACCAAGAATGTTTGCCAAAGCGGCCCTGCTGATCTCCTGCTGCTGGAGGGCGCGGGCAACATTAGCTCTGGCACGAGCCAGTTCGGCGTCGCCTCGGGAAGCATCGGCTCCGGCGCGCAGTTGATTGTCAACCAGCACATGGACGGACTTTGCAAGAACTTCGCGGCGCTCGAGATCCGCCTGAGCCGCATGCACGGTCTGTTCCGCCGCGACCAAGGTCAGGAAACTGTTGATTGTCGCCACAGCGACATCCAGACGCGTCAGAGCGAGTTGGTCATTTGCCTGGTTCGCCGCTGCTCGGGCCGAATCTACTCGCGCCCGGCGGGTCCCAAAGTCGATGAGTTCCCAAGAAAACAGGAGACCCGCCGCACTTCCCCACACGCCTTGTGTCGAGGTGGTCGATAGAACTGGTCCCGAAACGGCTGGAATTACGGCTTGTGGCAGAAGAAGGCCGAAGACGTTGTTGCGGGAGGCCCGATTGCCCTGCCAGAGCACGTCCGCCCGGGGCAGATAGTCCGTTCGCGCCAAACCGACACTGGCCCGGGCCGCGTTGGCTTGTTCGATAGATGCGCGCACCGCCGGATAATTCTTCAACGCGAAATCGACCGCTTCTTCCGGCGTGAATTCCTTCACTGTTCCTTCATCAGGGGATTGGGCCCGCGCTGAGCGGCCGCCAGCCAAAAGCAGGGTGGCCACGAAAACACCTAAACTAGCCTTCAAGTACCGGCTCCAACGTTTTCCGCACTGCGCGCTCGAAAACATTTCTCACCCCATTCGTGCTCTCATTTGAGCGAGTGATACAGCCCTTCAATCAGTTGAATCCCGCGCCGTAGAAGTTCTGCGTCCGGTATTCCTTGGTGGGCCCAGCCTTTTAGCACTTCGTCGACGCCGAAAGCCTCTTTGCGCCCGAATTTGCCGTCATCGAGATCGGCGTCGTGGACCATTTGGCCGATCACACTTACTTTCGAATCCCGAATGCGAAACTCCTTCTGAAGAGTTTCGAACGTGCAATCGTCGCCCCGATGGCCGAATCCCCCGTGATACATGTCGAATGGGATTGCGGAAGATGACCCCTTGCCCTCCTCCGCGAATGCGAACCGAGCTTTGGAATCGATGAACCGCAGAATCAACCAGGCCGAAGCCGAGCGGTCAATGCCGGGCTTCGGACGCGTCACCCACACTTTTCGCTGATAATCTTGCCGGCGGGATCGGTTCGGTGCCGGGTTCTGGTGCTTCGGGCTTCCGCTTTCCGCGCGGGCGATCAATTCCGCCACACGCTTTTTCAAAGGACTTTGGAAAAAATCGATGGCCAGGATTTCTTGGAAGCGGCTGCGGATGCGGCCCAGTTGCGCGATGTACCGGGGGCTCGAGGTCGCCCAGGAGATGTGTTCGATCTCTTGGATCAGTTCCTGATAGTCACGCGCCCGAGCTTCGTTGAAACGGGCCACCAATTGAGCCTTCGATAGGTTGTCGATGGATTGTACTTGCACGACCGACGCTTCGCCCTTGTAGCTTCGAATCGTAGAAGATAACCATTGAAAGCGCTCGCGATTGGCTGGCCGGCTGGGCAGCAGATATCCGGAATTCCCAAGTGCGATGACACCGTAACGTTGCAGCAGGCGCCAGACTTCCACGCGTTGGCTGGCTCGCTTCGCTGGCAGAGTGAACGTGAGCATGAGCCAAGGGGGATCCTTTTCGGCGGTTCGTACATCCATCTCTAAGCGTTGTTATACTTATACCTGACAAAAGTCAAGTTCACCAGCGGCACGCGGGGATTGTTTGGAGGATCATTCAAGGGTAGGGGACCGTGCCCCAGTCATTCCTGAAGGTGTGGTGCAATACAAGCCGACAAATGCGGATCAGCATCCTGGCGCAGCCAGGCCAGAGGTATGTTCCCGAAGGTTTCTTGGAGTCTAGGGGCTGACGAATCAGTCAGCGGCAGGCCTTGCGATCCGCTATCGTTTG
>QHYN01000140.1 GCA_003224145.1 Acidobacteriota bacterium | reverse complement strand
TCACCGGCCGACGGTGGGTGGCCGTGAAATTTGGGACAAAGTCGTGCCCTACGGCAAGGTATGGCGGGCAGGGGCGAATGAGAACACGACCATCCAGTTCGCGGACGATGTCTCCGTGGAAGGAAAGCCGCTTGCGGCGGGGACGTATGGCTTGCACATGATCCCGGACAAGGATCAGTGGACGATTATCTTCTCGAAGAATTCGACTTCGTGGGGAAGCTTCAGTTACGACGAAAAAGAAGATGCCCTGCGCGTCACCGTGAAGCCGCAACCAGCGGATTTCCGTGAATCTCTGGCCTACACGTTCGACGATCTGAAGCCCGATTCTGCGGCAGCAACTTTGCGGTGGGAGAAGCTCGCTGTTCCATTTCATATTTCCGCAGACGTAAAAGCAGTTGTGCTGCGAAGCATCAAGAATGAGCTTCGCAGCGTGGGCGGATTCACGTGGGCTGGGTACGACGAAGCGGCGCAATGGTGTCTGGACAACAATTACAACCTCGAAGAGGCGCTGAAGTGGGAAGACACGTCTATCCAAAACGAAGATCGCTTTGAAAACTGGGAAACCAAGTCGCGCATTTTGAACGCGATGGGCCGCAAGGAAGACGCGGACAAGGCGCTCGCAACCGCTTTCGAGAAGGCGAACGCGCTGCAGCTTTACGTTTACGCGCGCGGACTGCAGCGCAATGGGAACGCGAAGCGGGCGTTTGAGATCTATCCACAGGTTCCCAAGAAGGACCCGAATCACTGGATCAGCCACTTGGCGCTGGCGCGAATCGACTCGAATAAAGGAGATTTTCCAGCGGCATCGAAGGAAATGACGCAGGCCATCAGCGGGGCGCCCGACACGACGAAACCCTTTCTTCAGCCTCTTTTGAAGCGCCTGGAAGCTAAGGACGACATCAATAAATAAGGCAGTCGACAGTTCCGACGGGATCGGAATCTTCGATCTACTGTTCACAGTTGACAGTGCAGACAGAATAGGGAGTGGGCATGTCCCCCCTCCCCACTTTTTTGTAAGTGTTGCTTCTAAAGGAGTTACGGCGCAAAATTGCGTAAGTGTTGCATCTAAAGGACTTAAAGTAGCTGTGTTTTCAATGAGTTGCGCATGGCTTGTAAGTGCGGACCCCAAAGGAGATAGAGAGCGTTTGAACGTTGCACGTTTGAAGGTTTGCATGCTGAAGGGCACGGGGTACGTACAACCCCCGGCAATTTGTATCGTTATAAAAACAAATGGTTTACAAAATGGACAGTTCGGAACATGTTGAAAATACGTGAGTTGCTGATGGGCAAAAAACGAGGGGCAATTCGTAAGTTGTTGAAAATTGGGGAAAGAGGCACGTGGTGAGTGAGAAGTGGCGAAATAACGGCTGATCGTGCGCATCGGGGCAGGCCTGCCTGCGCACGAGAGACAGCGGCGGTGGGGTGCCGTATTCACGCCTATAGTATACCATATAGATACGGTCTGTCTAGGGTAAAATAAGTCCAGTGGATACTGGAGGTTAGAAAGGAAGAAAATTTCCATCGGAACATAGTTTGAGAGAAATTTCTAAGTGCCGTAAATACTGTGGCTTGGAAGAGAGGTTTTTTCGCCCGTAGAACCGTCCGGGATGCAAAAGACGCAGCCCCGAGAAATCATCCGGGGCTCACAAACCGTGCGGCGCTCGTATCCTCGTCGGATAGGCAGTTTGGATTGTGCGCGGCAGCACCCCCCCGTAATTTGAGGTCTAGCCTCTGCGCCTCCGGCTTAACGGGCTACTGAGTTAAGATTGGGGAGATGAACCCAAAGACCGCGCTACTCATTTTCTCTTTTGCTTTGTCTACGTTAGCCCTGAACTCCAGCGCGGTTCGGGAAAAGAGCCCCAGGCAAGGGACCGCAGGCGACATCGAATACAGATTGGTTCCGGTCCGTGATACGGGAATCCAATTTCCTCGCGTGACTGCCTACAAAGATGCCGGGACGATGAACCGCGTAAATGCGCAAATCGACGAGGTCAGCAGAGAATTCGGATGTTCTGAGCCACGCGGCAAGGATGACTCGTACAAGGTTTCCTCGCGTGTGGAGTATGCCGCTCGAGATATCTTCAGCATTTATGCGAGCGCCAGTTATTACTGTGGCGGACCCTACCCGACCAACGACGAGAACCTGTCGCTCACTTTCGACCTGGGGACCGGCAAAAGAGTGGAATTTGCCGAGCTGTTTCAGAATTATGAGGCGAACAAAGACCCGATTCTCAAAATCATTTTCGCGAAGCAGCTTGCGAGGACCGCGAGATTGCTTGCGGCGGGCAAGAAGAGCGACGAAAACTCTAACTGTGAAGAGGATCCCGACTTATTCACATTGAAAGGCTTGCGGGACTCGACGTTCGCGTACAACTTCTCAGAGAAAGGACTCGTGGTGCAGCCCCAGTGGCCCCATGTTGTCGAGGCCTGCGCAGAACGAGTGACCGTCCCGTACCAGCAACTTAAGAAGTTCGCAGCTCCCAAAGGCATCCTGGCGCGGGTGATCCCATAGCGTAGAATTTCCGAGGCTAGTGAAAAGCAGCCCCACCCTTTCGCAAAAGGCACGAAAGCGTGGACCACCCAGGATTTCTCTGCGTATCGCTGGTCAATCCCCGTTAGGGGCCTGCCACCTGCTTACCAGCCCAAATTCTCCTGGATGAATCGCGGGCTCATATGAATGTCGACCTGGACCAGCGGGCCGTCTCCGACGGCTTTGAAGCTGTGAATCTCGCCGGCCTTGATGACGAAAATGTCTCCAGCGCCACCTTCAAACGTCTCTCCGTCCACGGTCCATACTCCGCGGCCTTCCCGGACAAACTGGATCTCATCGTAGGGATGCCGATGCGGCCCAGGACCCTTGCCCGGCAGGCCGCTGAACAAAAAGACGGAGACGCCCACGTCTCCTTGCTCGGAGCCGACAAATTCGTGTGAACTCCCCACAAACGGCAACTCTTCCTGACGGACGCGGTACATTCTTTTCCTCCTTGAAGCGCCTTCGTTCGATGCCCACTCGAAAAGGGTAGCTACAAGTTTGCCCCAACCGCGCACCCCCTCTCGATACAACGGGTTAAGCGCTGGCCACCCGCCTGAAGGATAGAGTGGGGAGAGATCCTTCGCTTCGCTCAGGATGACTTATCCTCATCGGATAAGTCATTTTCGTCGGTGTTATCCTTTTCCCCGCCAAAGCGCCATGAAGTCGAAACCCAAACTTGCCGCCAAATCCTTCAAAGCCACGCTCGAGCGCATGCCTTCGAGATTCAACCTGGTCTTTATCCGCATCCCGTTTGACGTCTCGAGAGTCTGGGGAACCGGCGGCACAGTCAGAGTCAAAGGCGAAATCAACGGCTTCGCGTTTCGCGGCGGTCTGTTTCCCAGCAGCGGGGGCTACCACTGCCTGCTTGTCACCAAGCGCATGCGGACGGGCGGCAACACCGCCCTGGGTGAAACTGCCCAGTTCCGCCTGGAACCGGACACTGCAAAACGCGTCGTCGTCGTCCCCGCCGAATTCCAGCGCATCCTCAACGAAGACCGCTCCTTCCACCACTGGTTCGACCAGCTTGGCCTTTCCATGCGCACATGGATCTGCCATTGGATCGTCAGCGTAAAAAGCCCCGAAGCTCGCGTCCGCCGCGCCGAACGAATCGCCGAACAGCTTATGGCCACCATGGAAGCCGAACTCGACTTGCCCCCCATCTTGAAGCTCGCTTTCGCTCGCGATCCCCGCGCCTATCAAGGCTGGCAGTCCATGACTCCGTTACAACGCCGCTACTATCTCCTCGGCATCTTCTATTGCCGCACTCCCGAATCCCGCGAGCGCCGCATCTCCCAAATGCTCGAAGACTCCCTCGCCCGCCTTGAACACAAGCCAAGAAGCAAAGCAGCGCCCGAAGAACCCGCCCACGAAGAACTCTGGTAGTGGCCGTTCCAGAAGAAGCAGACGCAAGAGCAGAATGGCCCATGGTTCGGCTGCGCTCACCACAAGCTATTTTCAAAAAACAAACCCGAAAAGGTGGGGCACCCCCTCTCGATTTAACGGGTTAAGGGCTTTCCACCCGCCATTTCAAATGACACCACTACCTCTTCCTTCGCTTACTTTTCTATCTGGCGTGACCGTGATAGATTGGAGTAAGTGAGGAGATTTTCAACCAGCCCCACTAGAAAGCTGCTGTAGCAGGCACGATGACCGCAACACCGCAGTCGCACGTCCATCATTACGTCCCACGCTGGTACCAAAGAAGGTTCCTCAAGACGGGCCAGTTCAAATTCTACTATCTCGACTTGCACCCGGAGACCGTCGTCAGCAACGGGAAGGCATACCAGCGCAAGGCCCTTCTTCGTTGGGGTCCAGACAGCTGCTTCTACCAAGACGACCTGTATATGCTGAAACTCGGAAACTGGACAACGGACGATTTCGAGAAGCGATTCTTTGGCGTGATTGATAGCAACGGTCGGCAGGCGGTGGAATTGTTTGGTGACTTCAATGGCCTTTCCAAGTGCTTTTCAAAGAATCCCGAAGGGAAGGGTGTGCGTGAAGCGTTTCAAGCATTGCCGCAGTATATGGATGCCCAGCGATTTCGGACGCCGAGAGGTCTGGACTTTCTGAAGTCCGTCGTCAATACCAGTGACCGCAACGAGACGCTCTTGGCCATGCGGCATCTGTACCGCTTCCACACAACGATGTGGTCAGAAGGCGTGTGGGAAATTGTGAGGGCACGCCAAAGTCCAACCAAGTTCATCGTGACGGACGAGCCGGTAACGTTTTTCAACGGGCGGGCATTCCCGAGCGAACTGACCTATCCCAAGGATGTCGGGTTGGAGCAGGTCGGTACGCGCACGCTGTTTCCTTTGGGCCTGGCCGCCTGTCTAATAATCACGCACTTGCAGTGTGTCCGTAATCCATGGGCAAATCCAACGACGAGCCGAGTGAATGCACGCGCCTACCAGCAGACGATGTTTAGCATGAAGGATACACAATTCGGCCGGGAGTTGGAGGAAGACGAGGTTCTTCGCATCAACTACATTTTGAAGCGTAGAGCCACGCGGTACATTGCCTCCGCCGAGGAAGAATGGCTGTACCCCGAGCGTCACGCTTCGACGACGAATTGGTCAAAGCTGGACGAAGATTGGTTTTTGCTGCCACACCTATACAAGGTGCCGTTTCACGGCGAAATCATGGTTGGGTGGGAGGATGGCTCTGTATGGGCTATGGATGAACACGGGCGAAATCCTGGACACCCTAATTACAAAGACGCGAAGCTCCACGAAGAGGAATGGATTCGACATCAGATGGCCGAGCGCGAGTGGGCCAGAAAAGCGAGCAGGAAAATCCGTCGCACACGTTGACAACTCCACACGCGAGGACGAAATCGGCGACAAAATAATGGAAGAGCATTTGGCTAAGGGTGCGAAGGCGTAAACTCAGAAGCAGGGAGTGAGCAATGAACGCGACGGAGCACGAAGAACTGCGGATTTTCGCCGAGAGGTTCATGCATTTCATGAACCTTTGGACTATCTATAAGGACATGCTGACAGGGCACTACAAGCCTTCTTACGGGGAAATGTTGACGGCTGAGGACCCGCGTCCCATCGACAACAGGAAGTGGCCGGTAAACATCACGATGATGTTTGTTCTATACGCTTACTTCTACAGCCTGATCGAAGATTCCGACGAAGGACTGAATGGTTTTAGGGTGTGGCGCGAAGTCTGGCCGCAGGAGAAAGCGGCGATTGATGCAGTTGAAGCGCGAGTGGGCCCGTTTCGAGACCGCCTAAGGTTGTTCCGAAATCGAATGGGATTCCATGGAAGTCGCACGCGAAGCCATGAAGCTGCGGCGTTTGAACTGTTCGACAAGCATACTGGTACTGAAGTCTTTGACGCCATGAGACTCTTCAAGCATTTAGGAGCCGGTCTGCTCGGCTTGGACAGAGCCGCAGTTCAGAAGAACCTGCAAGAGCAGCAACGATTCCGCGAGTGGATTGACGAAGCCGCATCCGCCGCCATTGCGCAGTCGCAGACAGCCTGAGCGCCTATTCTTCCAGCTTTCGCCAACTCACATACACTCGCGTAACCCGACAACTTGGACCGTGGTTCCGGTCGGCGATAGCGGCGAGCGCCGGCGAGTGGCGCATTACCCGTAAAAAAGCGCGCCAACAATCACGGCACCGTCGAACAGGATCCAGCCCAGGCACGGCAAGTAGATATTCTTGTCGCGTTTCTGTATGCCGTACCATAGCCAGACAACGGCAGAAGCCAGATAAGCCGTCCAGGACAGCATGGATACCCCCGCTGCCCGGTGACCTACCCAGATGGTGAGGACCTGGGGAATGGTCATCAGCATGGTGAAGATCGATAGACTTCCAAGGAGGCGATGGAACACCCCTGGCGAATGAAGAGTGGGAACGGGTGAGGCTACCGGATTGGGTGGCATATGTTTCCCTCCGTTGGACCTTAAGCCGGCCAGGCTCGGACCGTAGCCTATCACCGTTCGCAGAAAGCGCGAGCGGGTTCGGGATGACAGTCGGGGGCACGGGGCAAGCCAGCGCTGCGAAAGGGAACGGGTCTAGAGACCCGCCACTACAACGGCAGGGACGGGCACAGCATGCCGTGCCCCTACTATGGGAGACGAACATTAGCGCGGCGGGGCACTGATTCCGAGGAGAAAAGCAGATCCCTCACCCCATCCCCACAAACCGGGGCGGGTTCGGGATGGCAGTTGGGGCGAGGCAAGGCAGGACGGCGAGGTAAACTCGCCGCTACACAAGGAGAAAGAGCCGGCTGGAAGCCGGCGCTACGAAATGGGCACGATGTATCGTGCCGCTACAAGCAGATCCCTCACCCCCGTTCGCAGAAGGCGCGACCGGGTTCGGGATGACAGGATTCGATGGTCGCGAGTCCGGGCAAGGCCGCTAGGCGTGGGAGAGGGCGGCGTGTTTGCGGTCGGCGACGGCGGCGAGCGCGGCTTCGAGGACGCCGAGGCCTTCGTCGAACTGCTCGTCGGTGATGACCAGCGGGACCAGGATGCGCATGACGTTGTTGTACGTCCCTGCCGTGATGGTGATGAGGCCGTGCTCGTAACAATAGCGGGCGATTTCCTTGGTTTCCGTGTCGGCGGGCTC
>QHYN01000139.1 GCA_003224145.1 Acidobacteriota bacterium | reverse complement strand
CTATTATGCTCTTTTGTCAGCGCAAACTTCTATTTCGGTGCGCAGGACCGTATCTCGGCCTGCCCAAGGCATTCCACACAAGTGTTAGACGAGGCGGTTTTCCTGCGGACTTACGTAGCGTTCGTTACTACTATCTGCTCGCCGGCTTGTTGCGCAGCTCCGCGAGCTTACTCTGCTGCTCCGGGGTCAATTTGTTTTTGATTCGCACAAGCAGCGTGATTTGCTCTTTTTTGACTTCCCGTTCCGCGGCTAGCACTTTGTCCAACTGCGCAAGAGCCTGCTGCTCGTCCACGCGCTGCTGCTTGACGATCGAAATCATCTTTTCCATTTCATCCTGCAGCTTCCACTGCAACTCCGTGAATTTGAGCTGTGCCTGGCGGATCTCCGCCTTGAAGAAATCTTTTTGCTCCGCGCTCAGCCCGATCGCTTCCTGATGCTGAATCACGAGTTCGGGAGCAAAGAAACTCTGCCCCATGGGATCCTGATCGGGCTGTTGTGCACGGGCCGCTTCAGGCGCGAGCATTAGCAAGGCGCAAATGCAGAAAAGTCCCGTTCTCATTTTATTCCTCCTCAACCGCTTTCATGGGGACATTCAAATACGATTCGCCCAGTTTCGGCGTCGTCCGCAGAATCTCCTGGCCGGGAGTCGCCAGCAGGGAATCGCTGGGCGCCCGCCATTCCGCCAGCTTCTGTGCGGCGGCGAGTCCTTCTGGCTGAATCTTTCCTGTTGTCCCGCGGTGCAACACTGCACCGACCACGAGCACGATTGCGGCCGTGGCCGCCGCACCCGCCAGCGTCCACGCTTGCCAGCGCCGCACCCGCCTGCGTTTACCGGCGGCCTCTGCCGCCGCAAGGACGCGCGCTCGAAAATCCGCGGGAGGTTCGGCGCCTTGCGCCACCAGCGGCAGCAAAGTATCCAGGCGGGCCCTGCGCGCCTCGAGGTCCCGCAGCTCCGCAGAGCAATTCGCGCAGGTTTGCAGATGCTCTGCAAATTGCGGTGTACGCGCTCCTGTCAGCGCGGTCTCCCGCAACTGATCTTTCCATCTCTCGCACGCATTCTTCATTGCATCACTTCCAGCAAAAGTTTTCGCGCTGTGTGCACCCGCGATCTCACTGTGCCCGCGGGAATCCCCAGCACCACGCCCACGTCCGCAGCGTCCATCTCTTCCACGAGAGAAAGCAGCAGGACGCTGCGGAGTTTTGCCGGCAAGCGCTCGATTTCTTTCCGAAGCCGATCCAACATCACCTGCTGCTCCGCTTCTTTCGCACCGTCCACCATTGCGGGAGACTCCATGCTCTGCCAGGCCGTATCCCGCTCCAGCCGGCGCCGGTAGCCTCTCTTACGGTTCAGGGCCAGCCGGAAAACGATGCGGTTGACCCAGGCGCGAAATTTCTCCGCTTCACGCAGCGAGTCAAACTTCTGGTAAGCGCGCAAGAACGCTTCCTGTGCGACATCCTCAGCGTCGGCCGAGTTGCCCAGAACGCTGTAGGCAATTTGAAAGACGCGCCGCTGATTCTCCGCAAGGCGCTCGCCAAATCCCACCGCGGGACTATGCGCTTCGGCTCTGGCAATCAACGTACTCACGCACGTTCCTGTCACGCTCTCTTGCCTTTACAAGTGTAGACACCGCGACCCGCTTGCTCGTTCAAAAAAGTACCATGCGGTAGGGGTCAGTTTTAATTTTCTTGATCATGACAATAGGGGTCAAAATTCGAACTGACCCACTACCAATACGCCTGAACCTTGTCCAGCATGCAATTCATAACGAACTGCCTCTAATCTTCACAACGAGTGAGCGTCATTTCGAACCCAGCCGGAGGCTGGGTGAGAAATCTCTCTTCGCTTTCGTCGATTCTTTGTAGTGGCACAGCTTGCTGTGCCCGTCTTCCCCGCCCCTGTCATCCCGACCCTCAAGCTGCGGTCTTCCGCAGCTTGAGGCGGAGGGATCTGCTTTTCAACTTCGGAATTCAGGGTCAGAAGAGAAAGATCGACGCCGGAAGGATCGGCTGCAACTGGGCGGCAACCTGCACGGCCCGGAGTTTCTGCAATTGTTCCGCGGAGAGGATGGCTGTGAATTGTGTGAGAAAAGCCTGTTGCGCCTGCGCCATCTGCTGCTGCAACGCGTGGATTTGGATGACCACGGCTCCGACCTGTGCCGGGTTTCCGCCGGAATTCAGCAGGTTGCCGAGCTGTTGGATCAGCGTTTGCGCGGTTTGAAAGAGCGGCATGAGCTTCGCCTGGCGCGCTTGGAGCAATTGCTCCAGCTCGGTCACCTGGCCCGGGCTCAGTTGCAGAAACTCAGCCACAACTTGCAAAGGCGATGTTTCTTCGTTGCTCGGTTGAACGGTTGTCGCCTGCAACTGCTGCAGAACCTTCTCGATATTGAGCTTCGATAGATCAGGCGCTGACTTCACTGTTGTGCCTTTGGGGCTGGGCATTTGCGCGTGCGTCCCAGCGCAGGTCATGAGCACGACGGCAAGCAAAGCAAAGGCGATACCTGTTTTTTTCATGGCGGTGGTTCTCCTTGAAGCGCGCAGTTTGCGCCTTCATCCCTACAGACACCGCCGCCGTACTCATCGTTCGAATTGAGTTGCTCCCAGCAATCGTGAAGTTCAGCAGCACGGTTGCACTTACGCGGCCAAATTCTCGTCCATCAACGCTGCGCTCTCTGGCTCCTTTCGTTGACTTGTCTCCGGCTGCAACCTAAGATGAGCGCCAGATTGACCCCGTCCGCGTCGGGGTCCTACTGGAAATGACGGAATCCTCGTCACTCATCGGCCAGACCATCTCCCATTACCGCATCCTCGAAAAGCTCGGTGGCGGGGGTATGGGCGTCGTCTATAAGGCGGAGGACACGCGGCTCCATCGCGCCGTGGGTTTGAAATTCCTGCCTGCTGAAATGCTCCACGACTCCGCTGCTCTGGAACGCTTCCGCCGCGAAGCACAGGCCGCATCGGCGCTAAATCACCCGAACATCTGCACCATTTACGACATTGGCGAGCAAAACGGCCAGCAATTCATTGCCATGGAGTTTCTCGACGGTGAAACGTTGAGGCACCGCATTTCTGGCCAGCCGCTTCCGTTCGACGAAATGCTGGAGCTGGCAGTTCAAATTGCCGATGCGCTCAGGGCAGCGCACGCCCAGGGCATCATCCACCGCGACATCAAGCCGGCAAACCTTTTTGTGACCAAGCAGGGCAACGCCAAAGTCCTCGATTTCGGTCTGGCGAAGTTTGCTCCTGCCGCCGACAGTGGCAGTCTGTCCGCGATGCCGACGGCTATGGTGGACACGTTGCTGACAAGCCCCGGTAGCGCAGTGGGCACTGTCGCGTACATGTCTCCGGAGCAGGCACGAGGCGAAGAACTGGATGCACGGACGGACTTGTTCTCGTTTGGCGCGGTGCTCTATGAGATGTCTACGGGCCGCATGGCCTTCCCGGGTAACACAACAGCTATCGTGCATGATGGGATTTTGAACCGTACGCCAGTTCCTGTTTCGCAGGCTAATCAAGGACTCCCACCAAAGCTGGACGAAATCATCGGCAAAGCGCTGGAAAAGGGTCGCAAGCTGCGTTACCAAAGTGCTGCCGAGATCCGGACCGACTTGCAGCGACTGAAACGCGACACCGAATCAGGGCACACAGCCGCTGCGACGGCACAAGTCCCGGCGAAGCCTGCTGCGAAATCCACTCGCTTTCCATGGGCGGTAGTCACTAGCGCTGCGGTGATGGTAATCGGATTGGTGGTGGGCAGTTGGTTGTTTTTCTCCCGCAAGGCACACGCCCTTACGGACAAGGACACCATCGTCCTCGCTGATTTCACCAACACAACGGGCGATGCGGTCTTCGACGGTACGCTTAAGCAGGGGCTTGCCGTTCAGCTCGAACAGTCGCCCTTCCTCAGCCTTGTCTCCGAGGAAGGAATCCATCACACGTTGCGGATGATGGGACAACCGGCCAATGCGCGGCTCACTCCTGAGATTGCCCGGGAAGTCTGTCAGAGAGCAAACAGTGCGGCAGCACTGGACGGTTCGATTGCCCTGATTGGGACGCAATACAATCTGATTCTCAGGGCTGTCAACTGCGCAAGCGGAGACCTGCTGGCAAGCACGGAAGCGCAGCCGAAGGACAAAAACCATGTTCTTGATGCGCTTGGTAAGGTGGCTTCAGAAATGCGAGCGAAGCTCGGGGAATCCCTGGGCACCGTGCAAAAATATAACACCCCTCTCGAACAAGCGACTACGCCATCTCTCGAAGCATTACAGGCCTACAATTTAGGTTATAAGACTTGGAGGGCGGGCGATAACGTTGCGGCGTTGCCTTTTTTTCAACGAGCCACCCAACTCGACCCGAATTTCGCCATGGCTTACTGGGCGATGGGCATATCTTATACAAACCTCGGCGAAACCGCCTTGTCAGTAGAAAATACCCGGAAGGCCTTCGAATTGCGAGAAAGGGTGAGTGAGCGGGAACGGCTGCTGATCGAAAGCGATTACTACAATTCCGTGACCGGCGACCTTATTAAGGCACGGCGCAGCGCCGCGCTTGGTGAACAAACCTACCCGCGTGACCCCACCTTTCATCTCAACCTGGGAGTGTTCTTAACCAGTCTCGGACAATATGAAGCAGGCCTCAAAGAATTCCTAGAATCCCTTCGAGTCGCCCCATACGACAGTTTTTTCTACCGCGAGGTCGTCTTCACCAACCTTTTGTTAAACCACGTCGATCAGGCCGAAGCTACAGCCAGGGAGGCGCACGCAAAGGGTCTGGACTCCAGTCTTGCACCCGTCCTTTATGGAATTGCCTTCTATCAGGATGACCCTGACGCAATGGCGCAACAGGTGGCCAGCGCCGCAGGCACAGCGGGCGACGCAGACTTGCTACTAGCCTTGGAGGCCGACACCGCTGCCTATTTCGGGTCTCTTGGAAAAGCCCGTGAGTTCTCCCGACAGGCGGCAAATTCCGCGGAGCGGGCCGGGGAGAAGGAAACCGCCGCAGGTTACTATGCCGTTTCTGCCTTGCGGGAGGCCTTGTTCGGCGAAGCAGACAAAGCGCGACAGCAGGTCACGCTCGCAAAGGGACGCTCGACGGGGCGAGACATCGATTTTGGGGTGGCGCTAGCCCTTGCCTATGCAGGCGACGACGGCCGCGCCCAAGCCTTGGCCGACGATTTGGACAAGAAGTTTCCCGAGGACACTATTGTGCAGTTTAACTACCTGCCCACGCTTCGCGCCAGGCTCGCGCTCAGCCACGCACGTCCGCAACAAGCGCTCGACAGTCTTGCGGCCGCGGCTCCCTATGAACTTGGTTTGGCGTCGCTCAGCCTCTACAACTGGCCCAATCTGTACCCCGTCTACGTGCGCGGCGAAACCTATCTTGCCGTACATCAAGGACGCCAAGCCGCAGCAGAGTTTCAGAAAATCCTCGACCATCGTGGCATTGTTCTGAATGAACCCATCGGCGCGCTGGCGCATCTCCAACTCGGACGTGCATATTCATTGCAGGGCGATCCCGCCAAAGCCCGTGCCGCCTATCAGGATTTCCTCACGTTATGGAAAGATGCCGACCCGGATATTCCAATCTTAAAGGAAGCGAAGACCGAATACGCCAAGCTGCACTAACTAGCGCTGACCCGGACCGCTGAGCTACTGAGCAGACGCGCAGCGCTGTTGAACTTCAGCGGCCAAATCAGGATCCATCAACGCCGCGCGCCCGTGCGAAGCGGAGCAAACTTGTAGCGCCGTGATTCCCGTAGCGCCCCTCAGGTCCGCCCCCGCTAAGTTCGCGCCGTCCAGTTCGACGCCGCGCAGAATGGCCGCGGTCAGGTAAGCCCCGCGCAGATCCGCTTTCTTCAAGTCCGCGTCGAGCAGGATCGTGCCTTTGAGCTGCGCACCTGTGAGGTTCGCCTCTCCGAGCTTGGCTGAGGAGAGATCGGTCTGCTCGAGATTGGCGAAAGAGAGCACGGCATGTTCGAGTTTGGTGTCACGCATGTCCGTTCGCGAAAGATCAGTGCGCAGTAATTGGGCGTTGCGCAGATCCACGGCGTAAAGCGAGGCGCCGGAAAGTTTGGCGTTCGAAAGTACGGCATTTTCGAACGTCCCGTAAGACAGATCGGAAAAACGCAGGTCCGCGGCCGCGAAATTCGCTCCGTTCGCCATTGCGGAAACCAGCACCGCATGCGAAAGATGGGCCCGGTCGAAAACGGCGGAGCGCAACAAGGTCTCGCGAAGATTTGCTCCTCGCAAATCCGCTTCGGACAAGTAAGCGCCTTCCAGATTCGCGCGCCACAGCTTGGCGTTCACCAGGAACACGCGGTAGGCCCGCGCAAAACGCAAATTCATCTGGTTCAGGTGCGCGCCGGAAATTTTCTCGACGTTTTCATCGGTCCAGGCCGTGCCGCGAGGGAGAGGCGTCGAAAGCGTCGCTTCTGTCAACTCCGCATACGGCCGGTAGCCCACGGATTGAAACACCATGGCGGCCCAGCGGCGCGGGTCGGCCGGCGACTCGCCTGCTGCGGCAGCGTGGTCGGAAGGCAGGCCGCGGTTCACTCCCAGAGAAATGACGAAGAGAATGCAACCTGTGGCGAGCGCCGCGCGCGTGGTGCCCAGGATCTTTAGCAATATGTTTTTGGACTTCGGCAGCCGGATGTCTCCGGGCCGAAGCACGCGGGACACCACGAAAGGAACACTGGTGGCCATGGCTACGGAAATGGTCATCAGAGCAACGTGCAGCAACGTTCCGCGAAAGTCCTGGCGCGTCAGATAACGGAGCCAGAAGAAAAACAAAGTCCCCGGAACAATCCAATAGGCGAGGGCCGTCGATACCACCGTTTCGAATACCGTCATGGCCGAGCGCGATTCCCCCTGCCAGCGGAAATGTCGCCGCACGAGCCCCATCAGATACCAGGGACCATCTTTTTCGAGCGTCTGGCCATCAGGAAAAACCGAGGGCAGCGCGGCCATGCTGCCCCACAGCCGCAATAGCAGAAAATGAAAACGAAGCGAGAGAGCCAGCAGGACGAGCGGGCCCCCAAGATAAAGTCCCGTCATTGGGAGAAGATTGCCGAGGCGCGCGATGGGCACAGCCGAGGAATTCAGTAGCAGCCGCACATCGCTGGTGAACGCAATCAGCAGGCAACAGATCACGCTTACGCCCACCATAAGAAAATAAAACCAGCGCGCCGTTTTGGTGGCATCGCCGATGGCTTTGGAACTGTCCACCGCGGAAATCGACTCCGGCAGCACGGCATCGAAAAGATTCGTTCCGCCGAGGCGGCCAAACCACAGCCCGTCCGCACCGTAGAGGTTCGCGCCCATCAAATTGGTGCCGCGCAATTCGGTGCCGAGGAGGTTGGTGTTCTGCAAATTCGCGCGGACCAGACTCGCTCCCCGCAAATTGGCCATCGATAAATCCGCTCCGGCCAAATTCACTCGATGCAAATGCGCGCCTTGCAAATTCACTCCGGTGAGATCGGCTTTGGCCAGGTTGATGCCGCAAAGATCGGCCTTGACGCCCGTTTCGCCGCCGGATTCCACCCACTGTTTGTGCTGATCCAGAATTTCGGCCAGATCGATCAGGGAAATCCCTATGGATTCGTCTCCGCTGTGAGCTTCCGTGGCGCTCGAAAACTCCCCTTTCGCCGCGCCTCCCAAGGAGATTTCGCTTTTCAGTTCTTCGATTTCTTTGATCGCTGCAGAATTCTGAGCCATTCCAACTCTTTCCCCCGGGTATCTTCTTGGTTTCTCGCCCATGCTCGGCGCCAGGCCGCAGATTTAGCATTCAAATCTGCGCAACACTGGACTCCCCCATTCGTGACGTTCGAATTGCACTGCCGCTAGGCTCCATACATCCTCTCTCAATTCGGCTGGGGAAATCGCCTGCCCGCAAGTACAGGCGGCGCACAGGTAACGGGCGCGCTGACGGAAGAAAGTCCTGGAGAGAGACCTTGGGAACGGTAACGAAAACATCGCCGTAATTTCATTCCGGAGAGGAGGGCCAGGCGGAAGTATCACCAGTTTAGGAAAGAACGGGCCTTCGGTCAACTTCTGGGAAAATGAGAGCGCAGAGTCCGGAAGCGGTGCAAAGCGCCGTCATCTGCATGCCGTTGTTACGCCGCTCCTGATTCAAGCGATGACGCGTTGCTCACGAGTACGATCTTGCCCGTCACGCCTCCCTTGCCGAGCAACTCATGCGCGTCTCTGGCCTCCGCAAGAGGAAATCGCCGCGCGATGAGCGGCTTGATCTTTTGCTGTTGAAGGAGTTCAAACAGGGCGATCAAATCCTGTCGAAACAATGCCGGTTTCAGCCGTTTGAGCGTCTGGATGCTGTAGGGGACCACCCGCTTCCGGCCCGGGAGAAGCCAGCCGCCAGCAATGTACAGCCCGAAAATCAGGATTGCACGATAGCGATGACGGCCACCGGAACGACCGGAAGCCAATCGTCCCCCACGTAGCGAGGAAGTAAGGCCATAGGCCACCACCCGCCCGCCACGACGGAGAGCCTTACGGGAGCGCCAGATGTGGGTACCACCGATGCTGTCAAAGACGACGTCTACACCCTGGCCCGTGAGGCGGTGAATTTCTTTCACGAAGTCCTGATTCTGGTAATCGATGGGGATAGTGCCCAGGTCGGAAACGACCGGCGCCCCTCGCGAGGAACAGGTACCGTACATCTCCAGCCCGGCGAGGCGACCAAGCTGCAATAGCGCCGAGCCGACCCCGCCTGCCGCGCCGTGGATCAGCACGCGCTGGCCCGGTCGGACCTTAACGGAACGATGCAGCATCTGGTACGCCGTGACGTAGTTCAGGATGAGGCTGACTGCTTCAGCGGCGTCCAACCCGGATGGCACCTGGTTCGATTCCGGACACACCGTCGCCGAGCTTATCCACTATGCCAACCAGATCCCACCCTGGCGTGAAGGGCAACCGGGGCGTCTCGGGATGAATGCCCTCGCGCATCAGCAGGTCGGGCAAGGAGACACCTGCGGCCAGCACTCTCACCCGCACTTCACCATCTTTTGGCTCGGGGCACTCTTCTTCAACCACCTGAAGTGCATCGGGCCCACCGTAGTGAGTGACGATGATGCGCGTGTGTCTCATGGGCCTCTTCTTCCCTCGGCGGGCGCTCGAGATGTTACGCGCTCTTAGTTGTAAGTTGTTAGTAGGGAGCGAGCGACATGCACCACCCATTCAAAAGCATGCGCCCGAAATTGAAACTAGAAAAGGGAGAAAAGAAAGACCCCACCGTTCATCCCGCAAGAGCAGCGGGATGGGACGGAGGTGCAAAATCCGCAAGGATCCCGACGGGGTCGGGACAGGTGGGCCACCCAAAGGCGTTCTTCGGAATTGAGGCGCGGCCACCCGCCCTCTTCGGTCATACGAAGTTCCCCGCAGTTAGGATTGAAGTGCGGTAAGAGGCAGGAGAGGGGATTCTACCCCCTATTCGGCTGGTGGTACACTCTTGCTGCCGACGCTATTTTGCTAATCCAATCTTTGATCCTAAACAGGTGCCGAATTGCCTGAGAGAGAATTTCCGAAACTGACGCGTCCTCCTCTTCGTGAGGCCCTTGTGGACATTCAATTGCGTGAAGAGCTTCCGGCCTCTGTCCTGTCAAAGTTTGAGGCGCCAAAAGGTTTTCCTGTGAGAAAGGGAATCAAACACGGGCAGTTCCAGTTCCAGATGGAAGAGGACAAACCATTTGCGGCGAAGGTCCTAACCGAAGAATCCTTGGGAATGCGCTACGAGAGAGAAGATGGCTCAGAAGTGGTTCTACTACGTAGGAACGGTCTGACCTACAGCATTCTGAAGAATTATCCAGGCTGGGAAGTGCTCAGGGAGGCGGCTCGCGATGCGTGGCAAGACTTTCTTACCGTCTCCGGGCCTGTCAACGTGAGCAGACTCGCCGTAAGATACATAAACACAGTCAACATTCCTTTGGGGGCAGATTACGATGACTATCTGACTACGGGTCCGCGAGTCCCGAAATTGGTTCCTCCGGTCGTGGGGGGGTTTATGCAGAGAGTGCTTGTACCAATTGAACCCGACAGCGCAACTGCAATAATCACGCAAACGCTGGAAATCCCTGCTCCCGCAGTCTTAGATATAGATGTATTTACCGAGTGTTCTTTGGAAGGAGCATCGGCTGATATTTGGTCGAGGCTGGAGAAGCTGAGGAACATTGCAAACAGGATCTTCTTTTCGTCTCTGACGGAGAAAGTGATACAGTCATTTATATGACTCAATACTGCCCTATGTTCGATACTTCGCTCGGGTTGCGTGGCTGGGCTAGCACTGGCGTGAGTGACGCAGCTCGACAAGTCAAGCGGTCACTTGAAAAGTCGTTGGGACATTATTTAGAACCTCGACTCGAGCTTCTTCTCCCTGAAATCGAAGATTTGCGCATCGTTTCCGATGAAAGTCAAATCCCCGTTGATTCGGAAACCATTAGTGCTGCGACGCAATTCGCATACTCTTTGCCACGGTTCGGACCGATGCCTGAAGTGTCAGCAGACCCGGACGGAGAAATATCCTTTGATTGGATTGGACCATCCGGCCAGATGTTTTCTGTAAGCGTAAACAATCAGAATCGTCTTGCATATGCTGGTTGGTTCGGGGAGAAAAGCAGGATTCATGGGATTGAGCAACTGGCTGAAAACTGCCCTAAGCAAATTGTCCGGGGTATTGAGAAGGCAACCCGCTGACGAGAAATTGAGCAGCAGCCCTCAATACTCCTTGTTGGCTAGATTTATTTTTCAGAGAAGCCATTTCAGCAAAACTCCACCGAAGTCGAAACCAGGCGCTTTTCTTCCTTATCGCTCGAAAACTTCAGCACTGTGGCGGGACGGACTTCTGGAACCGGACATCTGGGATATTGGTGACTTACTTGGTAAAGCACGGAGCAAGCAACCAGTGGCACGTGCCGACTTTGACGCAAATGCTGTCTCAGCAGCTAAGCTAGAAATTGAATCTGACCCAAAACCGCATCCAAGGCATGTTAACCTCTGCGGATGGCCGACTGACAAGGATGAGCAGAAGTCAATTGCATTGCTCTTGTGCGCTCGATCTACTCTCATAGTACGGTGACAAATGAGGATAGAGATTTTCTCTGCGTGGCGCGTGGCCGCGCCTTGATTTCGAAAAACGGGGCGGGTGGAAGGCTTTTGAATTGGGTGGCGCACCGATTATGAGGAAGTGACGAGTGGTGAGTGACGAGTGACAAGGCTATTATGGAGGCATTCGCGAATCCGCGTAATGGTCTTTGGGAAGTGGCGAGTGGCGAGGCCAGCATGGGAGGCAAACGATGCCATTGGAAATCACGCAGCGTGAGACGAATGGAATCTACCTTCTGGCGCTCAAAGGGCGTCTGGTGCTCGGAGAAGAGAGCAGCGGGTTGCTTACCATGATCGACAATCTGCTCGCATCCGGCGCCACACGGATGGTCATCAATCTGGAGCAAGTCCATTATGTGGACAGCGCGGGCCTCGGCGCACTCATCGAAATGCATCGGAAGACAAAAGCCAAAGGCGGAGGCCTGAAGCTTTGTCATCTCCGCCCGAAGTTGAGGCAAGCGCTGGAAATGGCCCGTCTGCTGCCCATATATGAAACGGCTCCGAGTGAAACTGCGGCGGTTGCCAGTTTCTGAGCACGGCAAACTGATTTTGGTCTTGACAAGGCCGTTACTAGTCTGGTAGAATTGATTTTGTAAAGAAGTGCGCCCCGACCAAGTCGGGGCTTTCTCTTTTTAGGGGCGGGATATCCCGGATTCCGGGCACTAGCCGGAACGTCTTGCGCCCCTGCAACAGCCGACTGCTACTTCTTTCTTCTCTGTGACCTCTGTGCTCTCTCTGTGTTCTCTGCGTTAAGTCTTTGTTCCTGAACTTTTGAACTCCTGGGCTGTCAACTTCTTTTCTCTTTTGCCCGGGCCGCCCCAAAATCTCACTTCCCTGCGCGTGCACCCACGCCTGCGCGCTCTGGATCTAAACATGAAAAACAAAAAGCTCAATGCCGTACACGTGTGGAAACAATTCGCAGACTTGGCGGTGCCGCAGCTGCGCCTCTCGGTGATCGAGCGCGCTGTGTATTTTCATCTGTTGCGGCACAGCCGGCTGGAAGGGAAGCCGGAGCTGCGCTTTTCCATTCTGTGGCTCGCCCGCGGCGCCTGCCTTTCCACCGGGAGCGTACGCCAAGCGGTGCGGAGCCTGGTAGCGAAAGGCGCTCTGCGCCTGGCGGAACGCAGCCGAGCGGGTCATGTGGTCGAGGTGCGCTTGCCTGAGGAGATTCGGGCGATTCGCGCGGGCAAGATCGCAGCGCGCGCCGCGGAGCGCGCGCCTAGCGAGGCCAATTTCGAGAAGGCGGATTTTCTGGAAAGCCGGGCGCTGCGCCAGGCGATCCACGCGCGCGAGGGTGGGTTCTGCTTTTACTGCTTGCGCCGGCTGAGGCCGACCGTGCGGGGCGTCGACCACGTGGTGCCGCGCGTCCGGGGAGGGGGCAATGGTTACCGCAACCTGGTGTCGTCGTGTGCGGAATGTAACTCGCTGAAGGGGGAGCGGCGGGCCGAGGATTTTCTCCGCTGGCTGTACCGCGAGGGGCGTTTGACCGCCGGCGAACTCAGCGGGCGCCTTCGCGCGCTGGCAGGGCTGGCCGCAGGAAAGCTTCGGCCTCCGCTTCCCAGCCAGAGAGATAGGGGAAAGGGCGGAGTGCGAAAAACGAAAGAGAGACCAAAGCGGAGGGCACAAAAAGCAGGGGGAGAGATCCTTCGACTCGCTACGCTCGCTCAGGATGACGACCCTCTTCGGGTCGTCAAATCTGAGCCGGGGCGCTTCGCTGAGGGGCCAAGGCACCCCGGCTGATCCTGCCCGCCTCCGCAGTGTGCGAGCAAGAAACTCGCGAATCTTTTCGCGCCGCAGGCAAATGAAAGTAGGGAAAACTCAGCCTGCGGATTTTTGCTGCTGCAAACTTATCGCGCCCGCGGCAGACCGGGGAAGTTGCGGCGAGCGGAGAACTAGCGCTACTCCTCGCTACGGAGAAACTCGTACCGCTCGATGGCGGCGACCACGCCCACCGCACCTTCTTCGCGCGGCTCGGTGCGCTGCACGCGCCCGAGGCAGCGTACGCGCACGGGACCGGCCAGCGTAATCTCGTTCGGCAGGGTCAACAGAATCTCAACGGGCGAGCCTTCTTTGACGTCTTTGGAGAGGAAGAAATAAACACCGCGCGAACTCACATCCCGGGACTCCGTGCTGGTTTCGCCCACCGCTGCTCCCGTGGTCCAGCGCACGGTGAGCGGCAGCCGCATGCTAAAGCGCTGAGTTGTGCGGCGTTCGGAGCCGGTCAAGGAAGTCCTCCTGATCGAAGTAAGAGTGTAACGGGGTGCGGGCTAAGGAACAATAGGACTCCCGATACAAAATCGATTCAAATATGAGAAGTACCGATGTACTAGAACGGCTTGGAAATATTTTGTAAAGCGAAACCCAAGAACAGGTACTCGCGACGGCCGGGCTGTAGTTACTGTTTGGGACCGATTACCGGGAATTCGTAGCTTCA
>QHYN01000355.1 GCA_003224145.1 Acidobacteriota bacterium | reverse complement strand
ACCAAACTACTGCGTGTCATCCTGAGCCGAACCGAGAAGTTCGCCGAAGGACCTCCATCGAACCATCACCGAGCACGCTCAGTATCAGTAACAAATCCCACGCTGAGATTCTTCGTGCATCCTCATCGGATGCACTCAGAATGACAAGCCACAACTACGCCGATCGCGCCGCTCGGCTTTTCGGTGCACTCAGCGCTTGCAACGCTGCCCGCAGCAATTTCTCAAAATTGCCGGCGCCGGCTTCGCGCTTGGCCTCGCCCACCGCGTTTTCGGCAGTCCGCGCATCGTATCCCAGATTAACCAGCGCCGAGACCACATCCGCTTCGATGCCCGCGGGAGAAGTTGCCGCAGGCCTCTCCGACTCGATGGCCACGGCCTCGAGTTTGTCTTTCAACTCCACCACCATGCGCTCGGCGGTTTTTCTCCCCACTCCGGGAATTCTCGTCAGCCGCCCCAGGTCGCCGCCGCGAATCGCCGGCACCAGTTCCTCGACACTCATGCCTGACAAAATTTTCAGCGCGAGCGCAGGCCCCACTCCGGAAGCGGAAAGCAGCAGCTCGAAAAAATGCTTTTCGCGCGCGGACACAAATCCGTAGAGCGCCAGCGTATCTTCGCGCACATGGGTATGAATCAGAAGGGTGACTTCGGTGTGCAATTCGCCGAGCGCGGCGTAGGTCGAAAGCGGCACCTGCACGAGGTAGCCGACGCCGCCCACGTCCACGAGCACCTGGTTCGGTCTTTTTTCCGCGAGCCGTCCGCGAAGCTGCCCAATCATCGCCCGCCAGTATTGCCGCCTTTTCTTCGCCTGTCAACGCACCGCGGGGATTGCGCTTTAGTACAGTATCTTTGGTAGCAGCTGCCTCGCTAAGATCTTTTCATGATCACTACACTCCGTCTCACTTCTCTCTTTTCGCGCAACCGAGTCGGGGTCTTCTTTCTTTGCGCCGTTTGTCTGACTGGCTCTTCCTGTGGGCACGCGCAAGGGGCCCCGGCCACAACGCCAGTTGCATTGGATGCGGTCATGAAAACGATTCATGATTACGGCCGCGGTCATAGCGGCTCGCTTTCACCTGGCAGCTCCACAAAACCAACCGAGACCGAGGATGTTTACAGTGCGCGCATCTCCGACCTTCTGGTTCAGGAAGACTTCGCTCAACTCGAAAAAACCGCGCAGCAAAACCGCACAGAGAGGAGCCGCCTGCTTGGAGGCATCTGGAAGACATTCGCCTTTTACGAAGGTTTTGGGAAACCGTCCCAGGGACAGGAAAGTGCGGCGTTCTACGACCAGCAAATTGCGCGCGCGAAGAAATGGATGGCCGCCTACCCAGACTCCACCACAGCCCGCCTGGCCCTAGCCCATCTCTACCTGAACTATGCAGGTTTCACCCGTGGCACCGGGCTCGCCGATACGGTGTCTGAATCTCAATGGAGCCAGTTCAACACCCGCTCTGCCCAAGCGAAAGCCATTCTCCTCGAAGCCAGCACACTCAAAGAAAAAGATCCCGCCTGGTATTACGGAATGCAGCTGATTGCGCTAGACGAAGGTTGGAGCAAAGCGCGCGCGCGCGAACTGTTTGACCAGGCCGCCGCTTTCGAGCCTGACTATTATCACTACTACCGACAGTATTCGAACTACCTTTTGCCCCAGTGGTATGGAGAGTCGGGCGATGTCCTTGCTTTTGCCGAAGAAGTTTCCAAGCGGGTCCCGGATCCCCAAGGATCCATGCTCTACTTTTACATCATCGGTACGATCACCTGCTATTGCCGGGAAGATATGGAAGAGCTGTCTCACATTTCCTACTCCAAGGCCAAACAGGGCTACGAGAGCGTCTCTCGGCTCTACGGCACGTCCAACCTAAACGCCAACCGCTTCGCTTTTCTGGCCGTCACCTATAATGACCGCGAATCCGCTCGGGACGCCTTCGACGCCATCAATGAGCCGAACCTCGAAATCTGGTATACGCAAGGAGTCTTCGACACCTACCGGAATTGGGCCAAGTGAGACGAGGTCATGGTTTTACTGAAACCTTTCCTGTTTGTGCGGGGAGTCTTTTCCTGTTTGCCAATCAAATGGTCCTCGCTGCTCCACCGGAAAATGGATGAAACTTCCCTATCGGCCTGAGAGAAGAAATTTCCAAAAGATATCCAGATACCAGGCTTGTTAGCCTGCGGGACCTGGAGGAATACGACAGAGAGCTGTTCCAAAAGGACCATGGGCTGCCCATGCGTTCTGCTGGGCGGCGGATTGAGGAACAGATTGGATCATGGCTCCGGATGTCTAAGTTCTCCGTCCAGTCTTGCGGAGGTAATCCCGTCGAGTACGAGACGGTAATAATTGCACCCCTGGCAATACGTCTTCGCTAGAAAATTCTACGGAAAAGTGATTGTGAGCTGGGAAAAAGGGACAACCCCCTCCCGATGTTCGCGGGCCGGGACGCCGGGGTGGGGGCGTCTCCTCTTACCCCGTCAACGCACAGAAAAAACGTCAGCGGCCGTATTTGCCAACAAGTTCGGCTTGGGCAAGGATGCGGCCTTTCATGGCGCGTTCGACGTCGGCCTTGGTGGCGTCAGCCTTGAGGTTCAGTTTCGCATCGAGCGCGTAGAGCTTGAAAAAATAGCGGTGCGGCTTGCCGGGCGGCGGGCAAGGTCC
>QHYN01000031.1 GCA_003224145.1 Acidobacteriota bacterium | reverse complement strand
CACGGGGTACCGGCCGCAGTTTTATTTTCGGACGACGGACGTGACGGGGGATGTGAAGCTGCCGCAGGGGGTGGAGATGGTGATGCCGGGAGACAACGTGAGCTGCGAAGTGAGCCTGATCACGCCGGTGGCCTTGGAGAAGGGCTTGCGGTTCGCGATTCGCGAAGGCGGGCACACCGTCGGCGCTGGCGCCGTCACCGAGGTCCTGGAGTAGTTTTGGAAAACTAAATGAGACAAGGCGAGAAAATTCGTATTCGTTTGAAGGCCTACGATCATCGGATTCTGGACCAGTCCACCCGGGAAATCGTGGAGACCGCCAAGCGCACCGGCGCCGATGTGGCGGGGCCGATTCCTCTGCCGACGACCATTAACCGCTGGACGGTGCTGCGGTCGCCGCACGTGGACAAAAAATCGCGCGAACAGTTTGAAATGCGCACGCACAAGCGGCTGATCGACATTCTGGAGCCGACGCCGGACACCGTGGACGCCTTGATGAAGCTGGATCTGCCTCCGGGCGTGGACGTGGAAATCAAAGCGTTCGGGCACGCGGCAAAGTGACGATCCGATGAGGATCGTCATCCTGAGGAGCGTAGCGACGAAGGATCTCTCAGGGGTGGCAAAAGTAGTTGTAGGGGCCGGGCTTTAGTCCGTCAAGTTCAGCAAGACGCAGCCAATACCCGTTGAGGCATGCTGCGAAAAGAGAGACGAGGCGATGGCGGTCAACGGAATCATTGGAATCAAGCTGGGCATGACGCAGATTTTCGCAGCAGACGGCAGCCTGGTCGGCTGCACCGTTCTCCAAGCGGGACCGTGTGTGGTGGTGCAGCGCCGCACGAAGGACAAGGACGGCTACGAGGCCGCGCAACTCGGACTCGTCGAATTCGTCAAGCCGCAACGCGTGAGCAAGGCCATGACCGGGCACTTCAAAGCAGCCAACGTGGCGCCGATGAAGGTGTTGCAGGAAGTGCGCATCGAGGAATCGAAGGATGAAACGAAAGTTGGCGATCGCGTGCTGGTGGAAAACTTCAAGGCCGGCGAACTGGTGGACGTCAGCGGCGTAAGCAAGGGCAAAGGATTTCAGGGCGGAGTGAAGCGCTGGCACTACGCGGGAGGCGACGCCACGCACGGTTCGATGTTTCACCGCGCACCAGGAGGCATCGGAGGAAGTTCCTTCCCGTCGCGCGTGTGGAAGAACCAGCACTTCCCGGGTCACATGGGAAATCAGAAAGTGACCGCGAAGAATTTGAAAGTTGTGAAAGTGGACACCGACGAAAACCTGCTGCTGGTGCGGGGGTCGGTGCCGGGGCCGAGCGGACGATACATTTTCATTCGCAAGGCGAAGAAGGCGAAGTAGCTGGTTTTTCGAGATGAAGAGAAGGACGCGATCATGCCGGTAGTGGATGTAGTCAATCTGGATGGCAAGAAAGTCGGCCAGGTCGAGCTGGCGGACGCGGTCTTTGGCGCGAAGGTGAATCAGCACCTGCTGCACGAAGCTTCGCGGTGGTATTTGCGTGGGCTGCGCGCGGGCACGCACAAGACCAAGGATAAGAGTGAAGTCAGCGGCGCGGGCCGCAAGCTCTGGCGACAGAAGGGCACTGGCCGCGCGCGCATCGGCTCGATTCGCTCGCCGCTCTGGCGGCATGGCGGAACGGTCCACGGACCGGAGCCGCGCGATTACAGCTACGCGCTGCCGAAGAAGATGGTGCTCGGCGCGCTGCGCTCCGCGCTTTCCGCAAAACTGGCCGAGCAGAAGATAACGGTCGTGGATGCCTGGACGCTCGAGACGCACAAGACGCAGAACCTGGTTTCGGCGCTGGAGAAACTGAATCGTACCAAGTCCGCGCTGCTGGTGGCCCACGGCGAGAACCGCAACCTGGAGTTGGCGAGCCGCAATATTGAAGGCGTGAAGCTCACGGCGCCGAGCGTTCTGCAACCGTATGACGTTCTGAAACATGACTTGCTGGTGCTTTCGAAGGATGCTGTGGCGCGCCTGAGCCATTCGCTCGATCCGGAGAGGAAGCCCGTGGTGGTGCCGGACGTAGAGACGATCGCTCCGGCGGCCAAACCCGCAAAGAAGAAAGCGGCGCCGAAGGCAGCCGCCAAGAAACCAGCAGCGGGAAAAAAAGCCGCGAAGCCGGCCACCAAGAAGGGGAAAGAATAAGCGATGTCGACCCCTCACTATCAAATCATCCGGCGGCCGATCATCACGGAAAAAGGCCTCGGCGTGAAAGAAACGCAGCACACCGTGGTCTTTGAAGTTTCGGCCAGCGCGACGAAGACGCAGATCAAAGAAGCGGTGCAGCAAATTTTCAAGGTTAAAGTCGACAACGTGCGTACGGCGAACTTTGTCGGCAAGATGCGCCGGCGGGGCCAGAATGAAGGCTACCGGCACGACTGGAAGAAAGCTTACGTAAAGCTCGCTGAAGGCGAAAAGATGATTGAGTACGCGGAGAACGTGTAGAACCGGTTCGGGCGCAGGGCAACGTGCAGGGCCCGGGCAGTACTTGGGATGAGATCCTTCGCTTCGCTCAGGATGACAAGGGTTAGCCGAGTGGACTGAGGGAGCGGAGAAGAAGTGAGAAGGTAAGAGGCAGCGATGGGACTGAAGAGCTTTAATCCATACACAGCGTCACGGCGGTTTATCACTGTCGTGGACAAAAGCCACATCACCAAGCAGGAACCGGAGAAGGCACTGCTCGAACCGAAGAAGCGTTCGGGCGGGCGCAACAATCAAGGCGAGATCGTCATCTGGCACCGCGGCGGCGGACATAAGAAGCAATACCGCAAGGTGGACTTCCGGAGGGACAAGGTGGGCGTGCCTGCGAAAGTAGCCGCCATCGAATATGACCCCAACCGCAGCGCGAACCTGGCGCTGCTGCACTACGCCGATGGCGAGAAGCGCTACATCATTCATCCCATCGGGCTGGAAGTCGGCGCCACGGTTTCGACCGGCGAAGGCGCAGACATTCTTCCGGGCAATGCGCTGCAGTTCAAGCACATTCCTCCGGGCACGATGGTCCACAACCTCGAGCTGTATCCCGGCCGAGGCGGGCAAGTGGTGCGCTCGGCGGGCGCCTCGGCGCAGCTTTTGAGCAAGGAAGGCGAAGTAGCTCTGATAAAGCTGCCGTCCGGCGAAGTGCGCAAATTTTCCGTGGAGTGCATGGCCACGATTGGCCAGGTCGGCAACCTTGACCATGAGAACGAAAACTTCGGAAAGGCCGGGCGGACGCGCTGGCGCGGCATCCGGCCCACGGTTCGCGGCGTGGCCATGAACCCGGTGGATCATCCGCACGGCGGCGGCGAAGGCAAGGTAAAGGGCAATCATCCGCAGACGCCCTGGGCCTTCCCGACGCTGGGCAAGAAGACGCGGCATAACAAGCGCACCGACAAACACATTGTCGAGCGCCGGAAGTAAAAGGACAGCAGTGCACTGAGGCGAGAAACCGGGAGGCCAAAGAAAAGCAACCCGGTGAGAGAAGAAACGATGCGAGCAACACGTACAACACGATCAGCGGGACGGCGCAGCCGGCCGGTAAAGCGCGCGGCCAAGCGCGCAATAAGGAAGCTCACGAAACCGGCGCGTCCGGTGGTGAAAATGGCGGTAACCCCGCCGGAGCCCGTGCTCTACAAGCTGTGCAAGCCCGGCTGGGCGGTGATCGTCGAACGAATTGCGAATGCGCAGGGCACCCGGTTTGTGTGCCCGTTCTGCCCGAGGTCGCATCGCGTTCCCGGACCGGTTCGGGGATTCAAGAAAATACGACGGGCCCAATGGAGCCGGCTGCGGCGAGTGGAGGAATAGAGAAGCAATGGCACGCTCATTGAAGAAAGGGCCGTTCGTCGACGGCCACCTGCGCGACAAGGTCGAAGCATTGAACACGCGCAATGAAAAGAAGGTGGTGAAGACGTGGTCACGGCGTTCGACCATCGTGCCGGACATGATCGGGCACACCATCGCCGTGCACAACGGCAAGAAATTCATTCCGGTGTACGTGACCGAGCAGATGATCGGACACAAGCTGGGCGAATTCGCGCCAACGCGGTCCTTCAAAGGCCACGGCGTGAAGGCGGCGCTGGAAAAGGCTGCCGGTTTGGCTCCCGGTGGTGGCGCAGCGCCAGGCGCGCCAGCAGGAGGCGGCGCGGCTCCGGCAGCGCCGAAGGCATAAGCCATGGCTGACGTACAAACCGTTGCGGGATCGATTGAAGCGCACGCACTTGCGCGGCACGTGCGCATGTCGCCGCAGAAGGCGCGCCTGGTGATGGACCTGATTCGCGGGCAAAAGGCGCAGGATGCGCTGCAAACTTTGAAGTACACGCCAAAGCGCGCCGCCAAGCACATCGAAAAAGTGCTGCGCAGCGCCATCGCTAACGCGGAGCGCAAGGCGGATGACGCCGGCGCGCCGCTCGATGTGGACGAACTGTACGTGGCGAAGTGTTTTGTGAATGAAGGCCCGCGCTGGAAGCGGCTGCGCCCCGCGCCGATGGGCCGTGCTTTTCGTTACGTGAAGCGCACCGCGCACCTCTGGGTGGGCGTGGCCGAGCATCACGTGGCCGCGGCAGAACGCGTCGCCGCGATTGAGGCGGAAGCCGCCGCGCAGAAGGGCGTGCGGGGTACCGCGCGCCGCGTTCGCAAGGCGTTGACCGGCAAGCAAGCGCCTCCAAAGAAGGGAAAGAAGTAATGGGACAGAAAACGCACCCGTACGGATTCCGGCTCGGCTACAACAAGCCGTGGAAGTCCCGGTGGTATGCCGACAAGGAATACGCCGATCTGCTTCACGAAGACGTCAAGCTGCGCAAAGAGCTGAAGGAAAAGCTGAAGAGCGCGGGCATAAGCTCGATTGACATCGAGCGCGCGGCCAACAAGCTTGTCGTGCGCATCTACACCGCGCGGCCCGGCATCATCATCGGGCGCAAGGGCGCGGAGATCGACAAGCTGAAGCAGGACGTGCAAAAGCGCACCAAGCGCGAGGTGCATATCGACATTCAGGAAGTGCATCGGCCGGAGCTGGATGCGCAGCTGGTGGCGGAGTCGATTGCGCTGCAACTGGAGAAGCGCGTGGCCTTCCGCCGGGCGATGCGCAAGGCTGTGGATTCGGCGCTGCGTTTCGGGTGCAAGGGCATCAAGGTGCGCGTGGCGGGCCGGCTGAACGGCGCGGAAATCGCGCGCAAGGAGTGGTACCTGCAGGGGCGGCTGCCGCTGCAGACGCTGCGCGCGGACATCGATTTCGGATTCGCGCAGGCCTACACGACGTACGGGGTGATTGGCGTGAAGTGCTGGGTCTATCAGGGCGAGAACATTCCGAAGCGCGCTTCGAAGATTCAGAACGAACGCGAAACTGCAGCAATGGCGTAAGCGCAAAGAGCAAGGACAAGATTGTTGGACCTGACGCGGTTGGGCCCGCGCGTGAAGAGGAAGCGAGAACAGAACGATGTTGATGCCGAAAAAGGTGAAGTACCGGAAGCAGATGCGCGGGCGCCGCAAAGGCAAGGCGTGGCGCGGCGGAGAGCTGTCGTTCGGCGAGTACGGGCTGAAGGCCATGGAATGCGCGTGGATCACCGACCGGCAGATTGAAGCTTCGCGCGTGGCCATCACGCGGTTCATCAAGCGCGGCGGAAAGTTGTGGATTCGGATTTTCCCGGACAAGCCGTTCACCAAAAAGCCCGCGGAAACGCGCATGGGCAAGGGCAAAGGCGCGCCGGAGAAATGGGTAGCGGTGGTGAAGCCGGGACGCATCATGTTCGAAATGGCGGGAATCGACGAAGCGACGGCCAGGGAAGCGCTGGGACTTGCGGCGCACAAACTGCCCATTCCAACGAGATTCGTCACCCGCGCGGGAGGGTTTTAAATCATGCCGCGGCGAATTGAGAAGATCCGCGAGGCGGGCAAGGAAGAGTTGGAGGCGCAGCACAAGGACTTGACCGAGCAGATTTTCCGGCTCCGCTTCCAGTTGACCACCGGACAGGCCGAGGCCTTGAAGCGGCTGCGCGAGGCGAAAAAAGATCTGGCGCGGGTAAAGACCCTGCTGCGCGCCCAGGAATTGAGGAAAGCCTGATGACGACCGAAACCCAGCGCGCAACGGCGGACACGCGCGGCGACCGCACGGTGCTCACCGGCAGGGTGACCAGCGCCAAGATGGAAAAAACCATCGTGGTGGAAGTTACCCGGCTGGTGCAGCACCCGAAGTACCGCCGCGTGGTGCGTATTTCGAAGAAGTTTTACGCTCATGACGAAACTCGCCAGGCCAAGCCCGGCGACACCGTGCGCATCATGGCTGCGCGGCCGATGTCGAAGTTGAAGCGCTGGCGGTTGAAAGAAGTGCTGACGCGGAGCGCGTCGGCCAAGTAAGGGAGACAGGGGAGCAGGCCGATGATTCAGATGCGAACCTGGCTGACGGTGGCGGACAATTCCGGCGCGCGAAAGCTGACGTGCATCATGCCAGTGGGCGGCGACGCGGGATTGCAGGCCGGCCTCGGCGATGTGGTCACCGCCGCGGTAAAGGAAGCAACACCTGAAAGCCAGATCAAAAAGGGAAGTGTGGTGAAGGCGGTGGTGGTCCGCATGCGCAAGGAACGCCGGCGCAAGGATGGCACGTACATCCGGTTTGATGACAATGCCGCAGTGCTCATCAACGAAGCGGGCGAGCCCATTGGGACGCGCGTGTTTGGCCCGGTGGCGCGCGAGCTGCGCGAAAAGAAATTCACCAAGATCGTTTCGCTCGCTCCGGAGGTTTGGTAGGACATGGCACTGATACACGAAAGAGCCGAGCGGCACACCATCCAGATCCGCAAGGGAGACAACGTCAAGGTGCTGGCAGGCAAAGACGCCGGGAAGAGCGGCCGCGTGCTTTCCATCAACGCGAGGAAGAACACGGTGGTGGTCGAGCACGTCGGGATCATCAAGCGCCACACGCGTCCCAACCCTTCGAAGAACATCAAGGGCGGGATCGTCGAGAAGGAAGCAGCGATCAATGTATCTAACGTGATGGTCATCTGCCCGAGTTGCGGCAAGCACACGCGCATCGGCCACACGATGCTGCCGGACGGCACGAAAATGCGCAGTTGCCGGCATTGTAAGACGACGTTGGACAAGTAAAGGACCAGGCGGAAGACGGCGATGAAGAGTCGATTGCAGGAAAAATACCGCAGCGAGACGGTGCCCGCGCTGATGAAGCGCTTTGGCTGGAAGAACATGATGGCTGTTCCCAAGCTCCAGAAGATCACCGTCAATATCGGTTTTGGCGAAGCGAGCCAGAACGTAAAGCTGCTGGACACCGCGGCCGTCGAGCTCGGCCAGATCACCGGACAGAAACCGGTGATCACGAGGGCCAAGAAGTCGATTGCGAACTTCAAAATTCGCAAGGGCATGCCCATTGGCTGCGCAGTCACTCTGCGCGGCGACCGCATGTACGAGTTTCTCGACCGCTTGTGCAACGTGGTGCTGCCGCGCGTGCGCGACTTCCGTGGCTTGCCCTCGAACGCTTTCGATGGCCGCGGCAACTACACGCTCGGCCTCAAGGACCAGCTGGTCTTCCCGGAGATTGATTACACCCGCGTGGACAAAATCAAGGGCATGAACATCACGCTGACGACATCGGCAAAGAACGATGAGCAGGGCCGCGAGCTGCTGAAGGGGCTCGGGGTTCCGCTTCGCGAAAGAGGGGCAGCTCAATAAATGGCACGCACAGCAAAGATCGCCAAGACTCGCAAGAAGCCCAAGTTCAAGGTACGCGTGCGCAACCGTTGCCGCTGCTGCGGCCGCGCACGTGGGTACATCCGCAAATTCCAAATGTGCCGAATCTGTTTTCGTGGCATGGCGCTGCGCGGAGAAATCCCCGGCGTCGTGAAAGCAAGCTGGTAGGAGAATTATGCAGACGGATCCCATAGCCGATTTTCTGACGCGCCTCCGCAACGCGGCGGCCGCCAAGCACCAGCGCGTCGATGTTCCCGTCTCGAAACTCAAGACGGACATCGCGCGCATCCTGAAGGAAGAGGGCTACATCTCGACCTACAAGCTGGTGGACGAAAACAAAACACGGAAAGTGCTGCGCGTCTTTCTGAAGTACACGCCGGACCGGCGCAGCGTGATCACTGGCTTGAAGCGCATCTCCCGGCCAGGCGCGCGGGCCTACCGTGGCGCGAACGAAATTCGCCCGGTGGTGGGCGGGTTGGGCATCAGCATACTGACCACGCCAAAAGGGGTTATGAGCGGCCGGGCGGCGCGCAAGACCAAAGTGGGCGGCGAAATTCTTTGTGAGGTGTGGTAAGAGGAATTCTCAGTCAAGGAAAACAGAGAAGATGTCACGCATCGGACGCAAACCAATTCCAGTGCCCTCGGGCGTGAAGGTTGCGCTGCAGAGCGGCAAGGTCGACGTGCAGGGCCCGAAGGGAAAACTTTCCGTGGCGGTGCCGCAGGGTATTACGTTTGAGCAGAAGGACGGCGCGCTGATCGCTACCCGCGCCACCGAAGAGCACCGCGCGCTGCACGGCCTGGCTCGCGCGCTGGTGGCCAACGCAGTGCACGGAGTCACTTCGGGTTTCAAGAAGGAGCTCGACATTGTTGGCGTCGGCTACCGCGCAGAACTGAAAGGCAAAATGGTCTCCTTCGCGCTCGGCAAGTCGCATCCGGTCGAGTTTCACATTCCGGAAGGCATTCAGGTGGCCGTGGATAAGCAGACGCACATCATCGTGAGCGGCGCGGACAAGCACCAGGTCGGACAAGTGGTCGCGGATATGCGTGCGTTGCGTCCACCCGACCCGTATAAGCAAAAAGGCGTGCGCATCACCGGCGAGCGTCTGAAGAAAAAGGCCGGCAAGGCGGGCGCGAAGGTCGGCGGCGCGGCAGCATAAGGAGGAGAGACAGTGGCTTCGGCACCGGTACGCAAGCTATCCAGAGATCTGCATCGCCAGCGCGTGCACCAGCGTGTGCGCACGCGGGTCGAGGGCACCCCCGAGCGCCCGCGCCTCTGCGTGTACCGTTCACTCGGGCATATCTACGCGCAGGTGATCGACGACCGCTCCGGCAGGACGCTGGTCTCCGCGAGTTCGATCGATGCGGAAACGAAAAAGAATTTGAAGGGCGGCGGCAACATCGCGGCGGCCAAAGTCATCGGCAAGACCATTGCCGAGCGCGCCAAAGCCGCAGGAGTGAGCAAAGTGGTGTTCGACCGCGGCGGGTACAAGTATCACGGCCGCGTCAAGGCGCTGGCGGATGCGGCGCGGGAAGCGGGGTTACAGTTTTAAGCCTATGTCGAAGCAAATTTTGCGGGACAGTCTAGCGGTTCGCCGGCTCCTGGACGTGAATCCTTCGGATCTGAAGGATGACGTAATCGCCATCAATCGCGTCACCAAAGTGGTCAAGGGCGGTAAAAACCTGAGTTTCTCCGCGCTTGTGGTTGTCGGCGACAACCACGGCCACGCCGGTTTCGGTATGGGCAAGGCACGCGAAGTGCCCATGGCCATCAAGAAGGGTATTGAGCAGGCCAAGAAAAACCTGATCCGGTTCAATCTCAAGGGTTCGACGATTCCTCATCAGGTCCTGGGGCGTTACGGTTCGGCGCAGGTGTTGCTGAAGCCCGCGTCGGACGGCACAGGCGTTATCGCAGGCGGCCCAGTGCGCAAAGTGATGCAAGTCGCGGGAATCACCAACGTGCTGACGAAATCGATCGGCACCTCCAACCCGCACAACGTCGTTAAAGCGACCTTCGCGGCACTGCTCGGCTTGAAAGACGCCGCGCAGGTGGCCGAGACACGCTCGAAAACAGTGGACGAAATCAGCGGCAGGTCGTCCAAGGAAAAAGCTGCCGTCAGTGAGAGCAACGGATGACCGCGCAGAAAAAAGCCGCGGCGAAAAACCCCGGCACGTTAAAGATCAAATGGATGGTCAGTTTTATCGCCTGCACCGATGACATGCGTCAGACCATCCGCGGCCTCGGCTTGCGGAGATTGCATCAGGTGGTGGAACGCCAGGACACGCCGGCCGTGCGCGGCATGATTCACAAGGTGCGGCACCTCGTGGAAGTAGTGGAGTAAAAAGATGGCGAGAAAAACTGTAAGAGGTCGCGGTGGCGTCCGCAAGCGCGGCCAGCACAAAAGGGCGACCCCGGCACCGAAGGAGCGCCGTTCCTTTACGCTCGCGAATTTGCAACCACCCGCGGGTTCGCGCCAGCGCAAAGTTCGCGTGGGCCGCGGCATGGGATCGAAGCTTGGCAAGACCGCTGGCTCAGGCAACAAGGGTCAGAAGTCGCGCCGGGGCTATTCGCGGCGGCGCGGCTTTGAAGGCGGCCAGATGCCACTGCACCGGCGCATGCCGAAGCGCGGCTTCCACAATCCCTTTGGCGTGTCTTACTCGGTCGTGAACCTGGCGGAACTGAACGTTTTTCCCGCGGGCGAAACGGTGACGCCCGAATTGCTTCGCGCGCATGGTTTTGTCCGCCGCGCCACCGACCCCATCAAGGTTCTTGGCGATGGCGAGCTAACCACCAAGCTGGCGATTCACGCGCATGCGTTCAGCGCGTCGGCCAAGGAAAAGATTACCAAAGCAGGCGGCACGTTCGAGGTGGTAGCCTAATAAGAAGTCTCAAGGAACAGCGATGAACCGATTCATCGAAGCCGTGAAAAACATGTTCCGCATCGAAGACTTGCGGAACCGCGTCCTGTTCACGCTGGCATTGCTGGCGGTCTACCGCATTGGTGCGCACATTCCCACTCCCGGCATCAACGTGACGGAGTTGGAACGCATCTTCAGTCAGTCCGCAGGCTCGGTGCTCGGCATTTTCGACCTCTTCAGCGGCGGCAACTTCCGCCGTCTTACGATTTTCGCGCTCGGCATCATGCCGTATATCACCTCCTCGATCATCCTGCAGTTGATGACCGTGGTGTTTCCTTACCTCGAGCGCTTGCAAAAAGAAGGCGAGCTTGGCCGCCGCAAGATCACGCAGTACACGCGCTATTTGACCATCCTGCTTAGCATCATCCAGTCGCTGACTATCGCGGGCACGCTCCAGTCGCAGCCTAATCTTGTCTATCATCCCGGCCCGGGCTTTATCTTGATGACCATTCTCACGCTCACGACCGGTTCGGCGTTCATCATGTGGCTGGGCGAGCAGATCAGCGAACGCGGCATCGGTAACGGCATGTCGTTGATCATTTTTGTCGGCATCGTGGTCGGTCTGCCGCGCGGCATTCTGGATCTTTACGAAAAGGCGCGCACGCAGGCGTTTGGTCCTCTTACCCTGCTAGGCCTGATTTTCCTGATCCTTTTGATGATCGCGGTCATTGCCTTCATCGTCTTTGTGGAGGGTGGCCAGCGCCGCATCCCCGTGCAATATGCCAAGCGCGTGGTGGGGCGCCGCGTCATGGGGGGGCAGTCTTCCTATCTCCCGCTGCGCGTCAATTCCGGCGGCGTGATTCCGCCGATTTTTGCCAGCTCGCTGCTGGCGTTTCCAGCAACCATCGCGCTGGCGCTCAATCACAAATACGCTTTCGTGGATTCCATCAAGGCCTATCTTTCCTGGGGCGAGCCTCTGTACACCGTGGTCTACATCACGCTGATCTTGCTCTTCGCCTTTTTCTATATCGGCATCGTGTTCAACCCGACCGAACTCGCGGACAACATGCGCAAGAACGGCGGATTCATCCCGGGCATCCGGCCGGGCCGCACCACTTCCGAACATGTCAGCAAGATTCTGAAGCGGCTCACCTTCATTGGCGGGGTCTATCTGGCGGCAGTTTGCTTGCTTCCAGAATGGATGATCGCGGGGATTCACCTCGACCATATCGGCTGGGGAATCGGTTCCTGGTTCGACCGCCACTTTCCCACCTGGTTCCTGAAGGGTCTGGGGGTGAATTTCTATTTCGGCGGTACTTCGCTGTTGATCGTGGTCGGCGTGGCGATGGATACGGTCCAGCAATTGGAAGCTCAGCTTGTCATGCGGAACTACGAAGGGTTTGCAAGAAAGGGCCGGTTGCGCGGTCGGCGCTGAGGGAGACAAGCGGAGTGGCTCCGGAAACACGGGTCCCGGAGAGGTTGGACCGCGCGGTGATCTTTCTCGGCCCTCCGGGCGCGGGGAAAGGTACGCAGGCGAAGGAGTTGGCCAGGGTTTATCGTGTGCCGCACCTTTCGACCGGCGACATGCTTCGCGAGCATGTCAGCCTGGGCACACCGCTGGGAATGGAAGCCAAGCCCATTATGGCGCGTGGCGACCTGGTTCCGGATTCCCTGGTGCTGAAAATGGTCCGGGATCGCATCGAGCAGCCGGATTGTTCGCATGGTTTCGTGTTCGACGGTTTTCCGCGGACCGTTGCGCAGGCGCAGTACTTGAGCGTTTTGCTACGGCAGAACGGCTATCGGCCAGCGCTGGTGGTGCACTTCGCACTGGACCCGGCGCTGGTGTTGCGGCGCATTACCGGGCGGCGCATGTGCAAGGTCGGGGGCGAGATTTACAATATTTATGACCGCCCTCCTAAGGTGGAAGGGCGCTGCAATAACGACGGTGGAGAGCTGGAGCAGCGACCGGACGACCGGGAAGAGATTGTAGGGCCGCGGTTGCAGGCGTATGAGAAGCAGACCGAGCCACTGGTGTCGTATTACCGGCGGCTGGGCCGCTTACATGACGTGGACGCCTCAAAGAGCGTGGAGGAAGTAAAGCAACGGGTGCTTGAGATCGTGCGCGGTGCGCGATAGCTGGCACGACAAGGGCCGTGGAATAGGAACGATGGCGATTCACCTGCGAAGCGCGGAAGAGCTGCAGAGGATGCACCACGCAGGCCTCATCGTGCATGAGGTTTTGACCGCACTGCGAAGGGCGGTCAAGCCAGGCATGACGACGATGGACCTCGAGAAGCTTGCCGAGGAAAAAATCGCCGGAAGGCCGGGCAGGGCTGCATTCAAGGGATACCGCGGTTATCCCTGCGCGCTGTGTACCTCGGTGAACAGCGAGATCGTTCACGGGATCCCGTCGCCCAAACGGAAATTGCGCGAGGGCGACATTGTCTCGATCGATTTCGGGATGGAAGTGGACGGCTACTACGCGGATTCTGCGGTTACCGTTCCGGTGGGGCAGGTTCGGCCGGAGTTGAAAAAGCTGCTGGAGGTGACCCGCGAATCGCTGGATCACGCGATTGACAAGATGCGTGCCGGCAATCGCCTCGGCGACGTGGGACACGCGGTCCAGAGCTGGGTTGAGCAGCATGGATTTTCGGTGGTGCGGGAGTTCGTCGGGCACGGCATCGGCACGAGAATGCACGATGAGCCCAACCTACCGAACTATGGCGAGGAGGGACACGGCGCGCGTTTGCAAGAAGGCATGGTCATCGCGGTCGAGCCGATGGTCAATGCCGGGCGCCCGGAGGTGCGGATGCGGGACGAGTGGGTCGCGGAAACCGCTGACGGCAGTCCTTCGGCGCACTTCGAGCATACCGTGGCGGTCACCGCCAATGGGCCGTGGATTTTGACGCGTCCAAAGGAGATGACCGGGCCGTCGTGGTAGGGATGGACAGAGCGGAACAGGAGATTATGGCCAAGCAGTTCGATGAAAAGAAAAAAGGCGACTCGGGAAATCCGAAGGAAGACGCCATTGAAGTGATGGCCACGGTCATCGAACCGCTGCCGAACGCCATGTTTCGCGTTGAGCTGGAGAACAAACACCAGGTCCTGGCGCACGTCTCCGGAAAGATGCGCAAGAATTTCATCCGCATTCTGGCGGGAGATAAAGTCGCGGTGGAGCTTTCGCCTTACGATTTGACGCGCGGCCGGATTGTGTATCGCTACAAGTAGTGCGAGAGTTTTTGTAGGGTTGGCCTTCTGCGGCGAGCCGCTTCAGCGGCAGTTTTGAGGAGCAACACATGAAAGTACGGGCATCGGTGAAGAAGATTTGTGACAAGTGCAAGGTAATCCATCGGCGTGGCGTGGTGCGGGTCATTTGCGTTAACCCAAAACACAAGCAGCGCCAGGGATGAGGAATCCGGTTAGGAGAATGGCATGGCACGCATCGCAGGTGTAGATCTTCCGCCGCAGAAGCGCCTTTGGATCGGGCTGACTGCGATCTATGGCATTGGGCAGGAGCGCGCAAGAAGACTCGCGGCAAAGGCGGGCGTCGATCACACGAAAAAGATTCGTGATCTGACCGAAGATGAAATCAACCGTCTCCGTCAGGCCATCGAACAGGAAGGCCGCGTGGAAGGCGATCTCCGCAAGGAAATTCAGATGAACATCCGCCGGCTGATCGAAATTCAGGCCTATCGCGGCATTCGCCACCGCCGCAATCTCCCGGTTCGCGGCCAGCGGACGCACACGAACGCGCGCACCCGCAAGGGTCCGCGGCGGGGGGCAATCGCGGCGAAGAAGAAGACCGTCGGCAAGAAGGGTTAGCTGTAATCTAGATTGCGCTGCCATCTAGTTTGCAGCGCAAAGTGAATTGAGGATTCAGAAACGGAGTAACACGTGGCAAAGGAACCAAAGGCGGCTGCGGGAACACCGGAGACCGGAGCACCGGCAAAACCGGCTGCAGCGAAGCGCAAAAAGGAATTTAAGAAGAAGCGCGAGCGGCGCGTCGTGCCGCACGGCGTCGTGTACATCGCTGCGTCGTTCAACAACACGCAGATCACCATCACCGACCCTGACGGGCGCACCATGTGCTGGTCCTCCGCCGGTGCGATCGGCTTCAAGGGGTCGCGGAAGGGCACACCCTACGCCGCGCAGCAGGCTTCGCTGGCTGCCGCAGGCGCCGCGCGCGACCAGTACGGCATGAAGAGCGTGGAAGTGCGCGTGAAAGGCCCGGGCTCGGGACGCGAGTCCGCTATCCGCGCGCTGGCTGCCGCGGGCTTGCACATCGGGTTGATCCGCGACGTCACGCCGATTCCACACAACGGTTGCCGTCCGCCCAAGCGCCGCCGGGTATAGGGGAGATTTGAATGAGCGAAACCTCGGCATCAACGACACGCACCAACGTTAAGCCGTTGGCCGCTCTAACGCCTATGGCCCATGTGGCGGATGTGGCGCACTCGGTTTCCTGGTACTCGAAGCTTGGTTTTGTTGCCGAGCACACATGGACGCCTGAAGGCAGGCCGCTGCAGTGGGCGCATCTGCGCAATGGCGGTGCGGAGCTGATGTTAGTGTGTTCGGGCCGGTCCTTGAATCCAGGGGCACAGGATATCCTGTTTTATCTGTATGCCAATGGCGTGGCCGCATACCGGGAAAGCTTGATCGCGCAGGAATTGCAGCCTAGCGAAATCAGTTATCCGGCCTATGCCAAGCATGGCGAGTTTCGGATTGACGATCCCGATGGATATTGTTTGCTTGTCGGGGATACAGAGCAGCAATAGAAATTTGCGATCGGCATGACGACAAAACAATCCGGAAGCTGATCGTTGTCCGAAGCAAAGGAGAAACATACTTGGCAAGACACCGAGATGCCGTCTGCCGCCTATGCCGCCGGGAAGGGCAGAAGCTGTTTTTGAAGGGCCTGCGTTGCTTTACGGAGAAATGCGCCATTGAGAAGCGCAATTTCGTGCCGGGGCAACACGGGCAGTCACGGCGCCCCAAGGTCGCGGGTTATGGCCTGCAATTGCGCGAGAAACAGAAGGTGAAACGAACGTACGGCCTGCTGGAGCGGCAGTTCCGCAACTACTTTGAGAAGGCCGTGCGCACTAAGGGCCACACCGGCGAAAACCTGATCATCATGCTCGAACGCCGCCTTGATAACGTCGTGTGGCGCGCGGGCCTGGCGTCCTCGCGTTCTCAGGCACGGCAGCTCGTGCTGCACGGCCACGTGCGCGTAAACGGCAAAAAGGTCAATATCCCTTCGTACCTCGTGAGCGTCGGGGAGGAAATCGCCATCAAGGAAAAGATGCACCAGAACGCGATGGTTCTCGAAGCGCGTAACGTCGCCCAAAGCCAAAACGCGGTACCTTGGCTTGAGCAGCAACGCGAACAGTTCAAGGCCAAGGTCGTGGCTCTGCCCAAGCGCGAAGACGTGCAGACGCCGCCGATCAACGAGCAGCTCATCGTCGAGTTGTACTCGAAATAAGCTGCGTCCTGGCGAAAGAGCGGCCTCTGCCTTTCTGAGGGCGATGACGCCTCCGGGCCCGGCGGTACAGGGTGAATTCAGGTTTTGGTTTGAGGGCCGATTTCATCGGCCCGGAAGGAAGGAACACGATGTGGAAGGGTTTTCAAAAGCCGAAGCACCTCGCATCAGATTTGGAATCACTGACCGAGAAGTACGGGCGGTTTTCCGCACAGCCGTTTGAGCGCGGCTGGGGCACGACCGTCGGAAACGCGCTGCGTCGCGCCTTGCTCAGCTCGATTGAAGGAGCAGCCATCACCGCGGTGAAGATCGAAGGTGTGTTGCACGAATTTTCTTCCATCCCCGGCGTCGTCGAGGATGCCACGGACATCATCCTCAACCTCAAGCAGGTGCCCATCAAGCTGAACACGGATCTGCCAAAGACGATCTACCTTAACGTTGAGCAGCCCGGCCCGATCACCTCGGCGAATATCGAGGAAGACGCGGATTTTGCGGTGCTCGACAAGAGCGTGTACATCGCCACCGTTAGTGAGGGCGGAAAGCTGCAGATCGAGATGCGCGCCAAGAATGGCCGGGGCTATGTGGCCGCCGACCGCAACTACGACGAAGACCTGCCCATCGGCTACATCCCGGTGGACAGCGTCCACTCGCCCGTGCGCAAGGTCAACTACTCCGTCGAAGCCGCTCGTCTCGGCCAGATGACCGACTACGAAAAGCTGATGATCGAGGTGTGGACCAACGGCGCGATCACTCCCAAAGATGCCATCGGCTTTGCCGCGAAGCTGGTGAAGGATCACATGAGCATCTTCATCAACTTCGAGGAGCCCGTGGAAACTATCGAAGCTCCGCAGGACACTTCGCACGATCCTCGCCTCGAGCATCTCGACCGTTCCGTGGAGGAGCTCGAGCTTTCCGTGCGTTCCTACAACTGCCTGAAGAACGCCAATATCCAGACCATTCGTGAACTCGTCCAGAAGAGCGAAAACGAAATGCTGAAGACAAAGAACTTTGGCCGCAAGTCCCTCAACGAGATCAAGGAAATCCTCGTCAAGATGGGCCTTTCTCTCGGCATGAAGTTCGACGAGCACGGCCGCATCATTTGGCCGCCGCTCCCTAGCCAGACCGCCGCGCCTTCGCCGGAAGATACGGTCGGAGGCGGACTCTAAGGCGCAAGGAAAATAGAGACGATGCGACATCTCAATTCAGGATCGAAACTCGGAAAGCAGCCGGCCCATCGCCGTGCGGTGCTGCGCAGCCTGGTTACCAATCTGTTCGAACACGGGCGCATCACGACCACGCTGACTCGCGCAAAAGCGGCTCGTCCCGTGGCGGAAAAAATGATCACTCTGGGCAAGCGCGACACGCTACAGTCGCGGCGTCAGGCGGCTTCCTACATCATGCTGCCGGCCGTCACTCAGAAACTCTTCAGCGAAATTGCGCCGAAGTTTGCCGACCGCGCGGGGGGCTACATTCGCATCATCCAGGCGGGCAATCGAGTCGGCGACAACGCCAAGGTGGCCATTCTGGAACTCATCGGCTACGAGTACAAGGCGAAAGAGAAGAAAGAAAAGGCCAAAAAGGAAGAGCCCGCCGAAGCCAAGAGCTAACCGTTGGAGACACTTTAACGCTAGCTTCTCAACAGCGCATCCCGAGCATTCAAAAGCCCGCCTCCTTGACTGGGGCGGGCTTTTCATTTCGGTCAAAAGGCGCTTGTTTGTCAAAACTGGCGCGAAATTGCTCGCATTATGCAGCCGGGGTCTCGCCCGTTGCCACTTCAACACCGCGTGGCGTGCCTCGCCACCGGAACCACAGCCAGAGCACGCCCATGGCTGCGAATGCACCGGTCGTATCCAGGAGTGAATCGTAGGCGGAAGCCGTGCGACTGGCCACGAATGCTTGGTGAATTTCATCCAGCGCGGAGTAACCCGCGGCGCACAAAAGCGCCGCGATTCCCCACGTCCAGCGCCAGCCTCTGCGCCTGCCTCGCACCGCGCGATAGAGCAGCAGAAAAAACACAAAATATTCGCTGAAGTGGGCGCTCTTTCGAACGAAGTAATGAATGGCGGCAAACTGATGCGGGGTAACTCCCGGCCAGATCCACCGCAGAATCGATTCGAGAATTGAAGCCGTGTGCTGCGCGGAAAAAGTGTCTGTGGACAGCAAGAAAATCACTCCAGCCCACACGATCGTCGGCCACCACGCCCACAGCCACACCAGCACGCGTGGCGTGGAAGTTTTCGAACGAATTTCAGCGCGGTTCGGTGCCGGGCGAGGAGTTCGCCACGGCTGCGGGTCCGCCACTAGGATTCAGCTCCTTCTCTTTTTCTGTGCACGTTTTCCATACTGCTCTATCTCACGCGCCTCTATTCCATGCGATAGTTCGGGGCTTCCTTCGTGATGATCACGTCATGCACATGGCTCTCGCGCAGCCCCGCCGCGGTGACTCGGATGAACCGGCTCTTCTCTCTAAATTCATTTAAAGTGCCCGCGCCCACGTAGCCCATCCCGCTCTTCAGTCCGCCTACAAGCTGATCCGTCAATGCCCCGAGTTGACCTTTATAAGGCACGCGCCCCTCCACGCCTTCCGGCACAGATTTGCCGCGCTCCGCGTCTTCCTGCGCGTAACGGTCCGCAGATCCAGCTTCCATCGCACCGGTCGATCCCATCCCGCGGTACGACTTGAACGTGCGGCCCTGGTACAGAATCGTTTCTCCCGGCGACTCTTCCGTGCCCGCAAACAGGCTTCCAATCATCACGCACGACGCGCCCGCCGCCAGCGCTTTCGCAACATCGCCCGAATATTTGATGCCTCCATCCGCGATGATCGCCACGTCGGTCCCCTTCGCGGCCCTCGCTGCCTCCATGATCGCCGTCAACTGCGGCACGCCCGCCCCCGTCACCACTCGCGTCGTGCAGATCGATCCTGGCCCGATGCCCACTTTCAGGCCATCCACGCCCAGCGCTATCAGTTCCTTTGCGCCTTCGCAGGTGGCGACATTTCCGGCCACCAATTGCATTTCCGGCAAGCGCTCCCGGATGGTTTTGACCGCTTCTATCACGCGCACGGAATGCCCGTGTGCCGTGTCAATCGCCAGCACATCTACTTTCGCTTTGGACAGTTCCACCGCGCGCTCCAGGAAATCTCCCGTCGCGCCCACCGCCGCGCCCACGCGCAGCCGCCCGTGCTCGTCTTTTGCCGCGCGTGGATATTCCAGCTTCTTCTGGATATCCTTCACCGTGATCAATCCCTTCAGGTTGAAGTCCTGATCCACCACCAGCAACTTTTCGATACGGTGCTTCTGCAGAATGCGTTCGGCTTCTTCCAGCGTCGTGCCCACGGGAACGGTCACCAGGTTTTCCTTGGTCATCACCGAGCTGACCAGTTGGGAATGATTTTTTTCGAAGCGCAGGTCGCGATTGGTCAGAATGCCCGTCAGCCGCGAACCTCGCGTCACCGGCAAGCCGGAGATCTTGTACTTATTCATGATATCCAGGGCCTGGCGCAGGGTGATGTCCGGCGAAATGGTCACGGGGTCCACAATCATCCCGCTTTCCGAGCGTTTCACCCGGTCCACTTCCTCCGCCTGCCTTTCAATGGGCATGCTGCGGTGGATGATTCCGATGCCACCCTGCCGAGCGATGGCGATGGCCAGCCGCGACTCCGTCACCGTGTCCATCGCCGCGGATGCCAGCGGAATATTCAACGGCAGTTTCCGCGAAAAATGCGTCGTCGTGTCGACTTCGGTGGGCAGCACCGACGATCGGCCCGGCAGTAGCAGCACATCGTCAAAAGTAAGACCCTCGGTGATCGGACCGTCGCTCATTCCATCCTCACGAAAAAGAATTGGCTGCCGAGAAACAGGCGCCATAAAGCAGCGCAGCCCAGCGGGTGCCCGCTGGGCTGGTAACAGAATTCATCAAATCGAAAAAATGCTTCACGGTGAATCATTCATTGTAGGGGCCAGCGTGGTTGGGGTCAAGCGAACAGCACCGATTGATCCGTTTTCAAGGAAAGAGGGTGGGGTGAAGATCCTGAAGGGAGGACTAAGGTGCCCCAGCGAAAAGAAGAAGCCTGGGCTGACTCAATCGAATCAGCCCAGGCTCGGTTGGTACACCAGAAAGGACTGGGCCCTTAGAAAGTCAAGCGGACTCCGAATTCACCCCAGACCGCCAGCGGCACGATGGTGCTGGCCGGGTTAATAAAGCCCGAGGGGTGGCCAAAGGTTGAAGCGCTGGCAATGTTGTTGTTGAAATCGTTGCCGTAGTTGGCGCGGTTCGTCAGGTTAAATGCCTGCGCTACGAGCTGCAGGTTCACACCCTCGTGAATCCGGATGTTCTTTGCCAGACGCATGTCGAGTTCGAAGAACGGATCGCCGCGCAGCGGATCGTATTTGGCGATCGTCAGGGGCGAGAGAGCTGGTCCCAGTTGCGGAGTGCATTGTTGTGCGTAGAAACAGATCTGGAGGTTTTTCCTAGCTTGCGTTGTGCCGTGCGTCCCGCAGTCTGGATCAGACGAGTTTGCGGCGCAGTATGCCGCAACGAATACAGGAATGTAGTTCGGGCCGTACAGGTAGTTTGTGATGTCACCGGCAGGGACCAAAACGGCTGTTGCAGTACCGCCGCCAGTGTTCAGAGTGCTGTAGGAATTCGTGAGGTTATAGGGACGTGCCGAGCCGAACTGGAGGATTGGAGAGAGCTGGAAGCCCTTGGGCATATCGATGATTCCGCTCAGCGTCACGTGGTGCCGCTCGTCGTTGGGAGACGGGCCCCATTCATAACTCGCAAATGGATCGGACGCGACCCTGGGATAGTTGCGGAAGGAACCGCCGCCCCCATCATACGAGTAGGCCCAAGCCAGCGTATAGTTTGCGTTGATGGAAAAACGATGGGACATGCGTTGGCGGAAGCTTACGTTCCAGCCGTCATAGTGTGAACGGCCGATCGACTCTTCGTTACGAACACTCCCTAGCCTCGGAAGGCCCGCAGCGGCAAACGCTGAGTCGAGCGGCGCAGTGCAGCAAACTCCATTGACGGGTTTTCTTTGGTCGATATTGATGGTCTTGTTTTCGTGCAGACCAAGGACATGCGTGTATTCCGTCTCAATGACCGTGTTGGGATTGAGCGACCAGCTATACCCGATGTTGAACTCCTCGGTCTCCGGGTTGCGATAGTTGGGGTCCATCAGACGGCCGGTGCTGCCGGGATTGAGTTGTGCGGATGGAGCGGCAATAGTCGGCAGCGGATCCCCCGTCGGAGGCCCGCAGCAATGCCAATTACCGAGGGCAATCCCGGTTCCGGGCACAATATCACTAGGACTTGTGAGAAGGAATAGAGTCTGAAAGACGGTTGCGTTGGCCTGCTGTTCCATGAACAGAGGGATGTTCTGAAAAATGTTGCCATAATAGAGTCCATACCCTCCGCGCACCACATGCCTGCCGGTGCCGGTCACGTCGTAAGCAAAGCCAACACGAGGACTAAAGTCCTTGTTGTCGTCCGCAGCTATCTTCCTGACGTAGGGGTTGGAGATCGGGCTGTTGAGCGCTACCAGTTCCTGATAGGTACGGCTATTCTGGATGTCCGCCCCTCCGATCATGTTGAAGTCCTTGTCCCACCGCAGGCCCAGATTCAAGGTCAAGCGACGGGTGGCCTTCCAATCGTCCTGGAAGTATAGGCCAAGCTGCTTGGTGGCCACGATAAAGCGCGGGTCGCCATTCGCGATGGACATGCCAGTGACAGCGCCGGCCGTTGCGAACCCATTGGGAAACGGAGTTGGACCGCAACTCTTGTCGGCGTTATCCACGGTTGCCAGGATACAACTCGGGTCTGCCGCAAAGTCGATCTCCAGGGTGGAGCTAAACTTAAAGAATCCTCCCTCCACGGGATTCCAGATGTAATCCACTCCGCCCTTCAAGGTGTGCCGGCCAATGGTCTTCGAGAGGTCATCTTTGAATTGCCATTTTAGCCAAACGTAAATTGGTTGATCGTGGTATTGGAAAAAAGAGTGTTCAACGTAAAATTCGCCAACTGCAAATGGTTCTTGGTAAAGTTGCCATTGGTCAGGTCACCGGTGCCGTCAGACTGGTCATTGAGGCTGTCATTGGCCTGCGAGTTGTAGCTGATGTAGGCGCTGTTCTTGTTGTTGATGGTCCAGTCCATACGGCCGTTGTAGCGGGTCTCAAAAAAAGGACGCGGGATGATTGCGGCGGGCTGGGCGGCAAGGCCAGCCTGCTGGGCCAGGGTCAGTTCAGGGAACGAAGTTCCGCTTTCTGCCAACCCCGAATGTTCGCGTTCGCGCTCCAGGGCGAAGAAGCCAAAGAGCTTATCCTTCTTGAACGGGCCTCCGACCGAACCACCGAATTGCTGGCGCGTATAGTCGGGATGCGCGGCAGAAGTACCGCCCTTGCCGTCCGGCACCTTTTCATCTGTGTTCAACGCGGTGTCGCGGAAATAACCGAAGATCGATCCATGATAGTTATTCGTCCCCGCTTTAGTGATCATGTTGATGGCGGCGCCTTCCGAGCGTCCATTCACCGCTGAGAAGCGCTGTGTACTAATCACGAACTCTTGGACCGCTTCCAGAGGAAGCTGCATCACGGGACCGCCAACGGTGTTGTCCTTATTATCGATACCGTTTACAGTGACGTTGACATTTCGGCCACTTTCACCGTTCACAGAAAGAATCGCATAGCGGTTTTTCGTTGGATCGTAGGAATCGGTGGCTTTTACACCAGGAGCCAGATAGGCGAGATTTGCCACGTCACGACCCACCATCGGAAGCTGTTCGACTTCCTGTGGCGTGATGTTCTGGCTCACATCGGTTTTGGTCGAGTCGACGAGCAGAGCTTCGGACGTAACTTCAATGACCTCAGTTGCGGCTCCTGGCCTAACCTCCGCATTGATAATCGCCGTCTGACCGATCAGGATTTCGATTGTCCGTGAAAAAGTGGCGAAGCCAGCCTTGGTGATCGTGATCGTGTAAGTGCCTACAGGCAACAACTGGAATTCGTAGAAACCGACGTCATTGGTGGAAGTGGTGCGGGTGAAGTCCGTGGCTTTGCTTCTCGCCACAACCTGAGCGCTGGTTACCACGGCTTGCGATGGATCCGTCACGGTGCCTTGAATCGTGCCGCTGGCGGTTGCTTGGCCGAAAGCGTTGCCGCTTTCCACGCCCAAAAGGATTACGCCAGCGAGCAGTATGAAAATGACTCTCTTCATCGATTTCATCCTCCCTGATGCAATTGTTTCGACAGCTCTTACCCTCGTGCCCGAGTAGTGCGCGTCGGTTCCTTAGAACTGCTACTCAACCCGAGACAGGCTGAGTGCCCGGAGTCGCCGGAAAAAGCCCGGGTCCCGGCGGTCCAGAGGAAGCCACGCGACCGTTTAACGAGACCTAGATATGCAGAAGATCAAACTAACGAGTTCATAGGTGAACTCAACTCCCTGTAAATTGAGCTCATCCTGGACAGGCAGCTACGTGCTCGCAATCAAAGTGCCAGGGGCGGCAATAATCTAAAGTGATGATAAAGATGAGCTTGTTCATATTTTTTGTTTACGGTTGATGAAAAATACAGAAAGCGGTACGCAGCTGGTATGGAAAACCATAGACTGCGCAGCAACCCAGTACTGGTCCTAAGTGACTGAATCAGCGTATTTGCATCGGCGGCGGGATGACGTCCCCGAGAAACTGAGCAGCGTGGCTTCGGCCAATGGATGCGAGCCAGTTCAAGACCGGCGAACCCAAAATGCCAGCTGAGACTTGCCTGCCTTACTCAGGTGCAATAGAGTTTTCATGTGGAGATAAACTTTCCTCCCTTCGACCCCCATCCCTTGCTCAAAAACGGCCACGCCATGACCATCGTGTCCGCCTTTGTGCCGCGCCGCTTCGACATTCCTCCTGCCGAAGCCCGATACTTTCAAGTGGACGCGGATTCCCGCCTGCTCGGCCATTGCCATTGGCAGCCGGAAAAGAGAAAAGACACTCCTATCCTCGTTGTCGTGCATGGTCTCGAAGGTTCCAGCGATTCGAACTACGTCCGGGGCATCGCCGAGAAAGCCTTCCAGCGCGGCTTTCACGTCGTGCGCCTTAACCAGCGCAACTGCGGTGGAAGCGAAGCTCTCACGCCTACTTTGTACAACTCCGGCATGAGCGGTGACTACCGCGCGGTCTTCGAAGAACTCTCCAATAGCGACGGCTTCGAGCGCATCTTCTTCGCCGGCTATTCCATGGGTGGAAATCTGGTCACAAAAATGGCGGGTGAGTTTGCCTCGGCTGTACCGAACGCACTGCGCGGTGTCTGTGCAGTGTGCCCGGCCCTGGATCTCGCCGCTTGCGCCGACGCGCTTGAGCGCACGGAAAACTATCTCTATGAGCGCCACTTCGTCACTGGCTTGATGTCCCGCTACGCGCGCAAACAAAAAATGTTTCCCCAGCGCTATAAA
>QHYN01000357.1 GCA_003224145.1 Acidobacteriota bacterium | reverse complement strand
GAAGCGCCGCCGGTGACCAGCGAGCAGAAAAGAAACGGCTTCCGCGTGATACCTCCTGGAAATCGGCCACGGGTAATTTTCCGCTACGCCGACAGCAAAGAGCTGCTCATCTCGGGATTGGTGGAAGGCGGCGAAGAGATTGCCCAGCACCCTGCCGTGGTGGACGCGCCATCCGGCAAAGGTCATGTCGTGCTGTTTTCGATCAATCCGGTCTATCGCGGTGAAACGTGGGGAACTTACGCGATGGTGCTGAACACCATCTTGAACTATGACAGCCTGAACGCCGGTCGCAAAGACGCCGAGAAGTAGCTTCTGCATCAGTTCCGCGCACTTGCGCGGGAACCAATTTGCGCTACAATCCCCGCCATTATGCCGAGGCGAAAAACTAAGACCCGCAGGCGGGCGAGACCAAAAAGGCGCAAGCGGGTGCTATCCGGCGAAAAGCTGCCCAAAGATGCCGTCACACTGATCGTGATTCTGCGCGCGCGCGAAGGGCAGGAAACGCTGCTGGAAGCCGAGCTGCGCGCACTGGTCGGACCGTCACGAAAAGAAGAAGGCTGCCTTACCTTCGACCTGCACCGCTCCGTCGACACGCCCGGGTCTTTCCTGCTCCACGAAGTATGGGCCAGTCGAGACGTTCACACCGATCACATGCACACACCACATTTCCTGCGTTGGAATGCGGGCAAGGACGCGCTCATCACCTCCCGTGACGGCACATTCTGGAAGCAGATCGCTTAGAAAAAACGTTGTCTATTCTTCAGGTGGGGCGAGGTAGTAGCCTGGGCGGGCGCGGACCTTCAGATTTTTCGCATCGTTGCGAATCACAGACACTTTGATTTCGTGGTAGCCGGGCGCATCGGGGCCCGTAGGGGTGTAGCTGACGGTGTATTGCGAATGCAACTCGCCGCCGATTTCGTCGATGGCCTTTTCGACAGAGCGATCTTTGAACGTGGCCAAGTGCGCGCCGCCGGTGGCCGCGGCAGCGACCTCCAGCGCATTGGCTTTCACCTGATCGTGAATGTGCTGCACGGCCCAGACAGCCGCGGCCATCAAGTCGATGTTGCCATAACGGTTCTCTTCGCTGGTCGGTGTCGGCGGCGGAGTGCCAGGCGGCGACGGAAGGGTGCCAACCGGCAGGTTTGGGCGCTGCGGAGGCTTGGGCTTGGCCTGCAACTCCGCGCGAGTGGTGGAAAGTCCCACGCTGTAAATGGTCACGTTCGCGAGCTGCGCCTGCCGCAGCACTTCGCCTAGCTTTTTTTCGCTGCCGTCATCAATCGCTTCGGAAAGAATCAGCAGAACGCGACGGCGCCCGGGTTTTTCCGCGGTGGCTTGCGGCCGGCTGGAAAGCATTTCCACCCCGACGGCCATCGCATCGTAAAGTTTCGAACCCGAGGTTCCGAGCTTCAGCTGTGTAATCGTGTTCTCGATCAGATCGGCGCTCGTGGTGAAGTCTTGTAGTTTGTCCACCGCATCGTTGAAGACCACCACGGCGGCCTCCCCCGTGGGTCCCATGACCGTTTGCGTGAAAAGAATGCCGGTCTTACGCATCTCGGGAGCGAGCGGTTCGATGCGCGAGCTTGTCTCGATCAAAATCACCAGCGAGAGCGGATCGCCGCCAAGATCAAAATGCGCAATCTTTTGCGCAACCCCATTGTCCGTCACCTGAAAATGCTGCGCTTCCAGATTGTGGACCATTTCACCGCGAGCATCGCGCACGGTGACCGGCGTCGTCACCAGCGCGACCTGCACTTTGATGGCGTTTTTGGGAGGCTGTTGTACCTCCGCGCCCGGCTTGGGGGAAAGCGGCCCGGATGGAGCCTGGGCGCAAGCGGGGAGCGCGGCCAAGGCCAATAACGGCATAAGCATCGCGAATGGAAAGGAGACTCGTTTCATTTCAAACACGCGCGGGCACGGGCTTCCAACTGTGCCAATCGAGTGTACTTCATTCGACGCACGTCAGGCGGAAGACGTTGCCGCAAGCGGCTTGGGTTCCTACAATCAGAGTTCGGCAAACCGGGAGAGGAGAATTATGCCCGACGGCAAAAGAATGAAGCCCCTGCACGCTCCAAAGGTCGCTCATCAAGATCAGAAGTTCCTCAACAGCGTGCCGGCGCGGCCCATCCGCATTCTCGGCGAGTACATCCATCCTCTCGTGCAGCTCAAGAATGAAGGTATTGGCGACACCATCGTGATGTTCGGCTCGGCGCGCATCGAATCGCACGAAACCGCGCAGGCGCGCTACACGCGGCTGAAACGCAGGAAAATCGGAAAGCTTTCCGAGGCGCAATTATCCAAGCACCGCGCCGCTTTGCGGAATGCCAAGAGCTCGCTGGAAATGTCCCGCTATTACGAGGAAGCGCGGCAGCTTTCGCAGAAGCTGACCAGCTGGGCGCTCACTCTGGGGCCGAAGCCCCGGCGCTTCGTGGTTTGTTCCGGCGGCGGGCCCGGAATTATGGAAGCCGCCAATCGCGGAGCCTACGAAGCGGGCGGCAAGTCCATCGGGCTTTCCATCGAGCTTCCTCACGAACAGTTCGCGAATCCCTATATCAGCCCGGAACTGAGTTTCAATTTCAAATACTTTTTCATGCGCAAACTCTGGTTCGCACAAATCGCAAAAGCGCTGATCGTTTTTCCCGGAGGCTTTGGAACCATGGACGAACTCTGGGAGATGCTCACGCTGCTGCAAACCGGCAAGCTGGCGAAACAAAACCTGATCTTGATTTATGGCCGCAAATATTGGGACGAAGTGCTCAACTGGAAAGCCATGGTGCGCTGGGGCACGATCAACGACGAAGAGTACAAGATGCTCCACTTCGCGGACAATGTGGAGGAAGCCTTTGACCGAATCCGTGCAGGGCTTGAGAAATACCACATGAGCGTCGAGCCCTTTTTGCAAGCCTACTGACGATTGCCTCTCAGGTTTTGACAGCTTGCTAGTAGCACGACTAGAACCGCCATGCCGGCGGTTTGATGTTCTTCATACGCAAATAGACTTCGGCCTGTCCGCGATGATGCGCCGTATGCGTAAACGTATACCATAGCGCCTCGCTCGCGAGCACCGGCTGACCGCGGAATTTGTAAACCTCCTTGTTCCACTGCTCCGGCGGCATGGCGTCCAGCTCCTTGGCGCACGTGTCAAAAGAAAGGGTGAGAAGCTTGATGGCAGTCTGCTTGTCTAGCGCGGGTACCTCGCCGCTCGAGGATGGCATTGATGGTGGTACCTTGGTTCCGGTGGCGCTCGCACAACTGTCCGAGTTCTGCGCCGCAATATGGACCATAAGCTGGCCGAAGCTCA
>QHYN01000138.1 GCA_003224145.1 Acidobacteriota bacterium | reverse complement strand
TAAGTTAGTAAGAGTAAGAAGCCATTCTCACGGGAAATTTTCTAGGGGCAATAAGGGGGCACTAAAGATTCCCTCCCTTTCCTTTCAATGACTTAAAAGGCCAAGGTGCGCCGCAAAACTCCTTTGTTTCCAACAAAGCAATACTTTCGATCCCCACCGCCCCTACCAAACCTGCTTTATTCTTCAACGAGTTGCAGAAAACTTAGCTCCATTTCAGCGGGTTAGCTCCAAAACGCTGCGTGCAAGAGAGTCCACTGCTCGCCGCTGTGCGTCACCGATGACGTGCGCATACTTTTGCAAAGTGATACGCGAATCGCTGTGACGCATCTGGCGCTGAACCACTGAGGGTGCTACACCGTTCTCAATCATTTCGCTTGCCGCCATGTGCCGGAAGGCGTGAAGCGCAGCGCGCTCAATCCCCAGTTCTTTCAACGTGTCTTGGAGCTTGAGCGCAACTTTGTTTCGCACCATCGGCTTGCCCACTTTGTTGCAAAAGAGCAGGTCCGCTTCGTTCTGCCGCCAATGATTGGCAAGGAACGTTCGCAGCCGCCTTTCCAACATCTCGGGCAGTGGCAGATCAGCGGAGCTAGACCTGGACTTCGGTGCGTGCATCTGCCGCGTGGCCGCGTCAAGAGTGCGGCGAATGCGGATTACGCGCTTTTCAAAGTCCAAGTCACTACGCTTGAGTGCAAACACTTCACCAGCACGACACCCAGTTAGACTGAGAACGGCCCACAAAGTTGAGTAAGGTTCTTCGCTCGCATCGATGATTCTCTTGACCTGCGCGGCAGTGAAGAAGCGTTCTTCCTGCTTCTCGCCTTCTCGGGGCAAGGAAAGAGCAGACCTATCGAAAACAGACGGAACGTAGCCCCACGCCTTAGCCGTCCTGAGCAAACCAGAAAGTGTCTGCAACACATTGTCACAAGATTTTCTAGTCAGCCCCTTGGCTGCCAGTGCAGAGATGAATGCTTGCACGTTCCTTGTGCTGATGGCCGTCAGTGACAGGTCACCCATTGCCGGAAGAATGTGAGTCCGCAAGTGGCTTTCCGCTGCTCTCACGGTTGATGGTTTGAGCGTTGGAGCAACGTTGCGCTTCCACTCCTCCACAAAGTTCTTGAGTGTTCTGCCAGCTTTCGGCTTGGGCATAGCAACAAGGTTCACCGCGTCAAGATACGGCTTGAGTGCTTCGATGGCCTGAAGTTTTGACACGTGCTTCACGGTTCCAAGCACCACGCTTCGTCTTGCCCGGTTAATTGTCCCGTCTGGCTTCATTCTGTCTTCTCTGAAGATGCCAACCCAGACCTTGCGTTTCTTTCCTCTACTGATGATTCTGCCTCTTTGATACCGCCTTCGTGGCATAGATTGCTCCATGCCCACGTTGCACGGTGCTGGCGAAACGATAGCATTGGTGCGCAACGTTGTCACGGCGTGCTGCCTTGTAGCGCTCAGCAAACGCTCAATAGTTTGAGTGTCTTCCATATCGTCTCAAACTGCCTTGAGTTGAAGACGGAGGAGCGCGCGCCGCACACGAGAAACTGGAATATTCAGGCTGACGGCTATCTCTCGCAGAGACTGGCCTCCTCCGCGCAGTTTGGAGACAGCTTCTACATCGACAATCGCGCGAGGACGACCGATGCGCTTACCTATTGCCCGGGCATGTGCCATCCCAGCTCGAACTCTCTCCGCAATCAGATCCCTTTCGAATTGAGCAACCGCGCCAACAATGTGAAATAGGAGTTGCCCCGCCGGGGTGGTCGTATCAACACCTTCGGTCATGCTGATGAAATCGATCCCCAGTGCACTGAACTCATCCAAACTCTCAATTAGGTGCTTCAATGAGCGAGCGAACCGATCGAATTTCCAGACCAAGACCACATCAAACAAACGCCTGCGCGCGTCCCGCATCAGAGCATCGAGCTGGGGCCGATGCCGTTGGGTTCCGCTGACTCCGGCGTCGGTATATTCACAATAGCGGGCGAAGCGCTTGCCAGCGTATCTGCGCAGGTCTTCGAGCTGGACTTCGCAGTTTTGGTCCAGGGTGCTTACCCGGGCGTAGAGGGCTGCGACTTTTCTAGGATTCTGTTCCATGGTCGGGCTGCTTCGGATCGGAATCGCCGTCCCGTTTCTCGGCCAGGGCGCGGATCAAGAGGACAGCAGCGATGAACGCCACGGCGATCAGGACCGCCCCTACAACGGTTATCCTCATTGTTTTTTCCCCCATTCGACGGTCGCGCCGCACTTCTTCTCGGGACAGCGGAATCCCTGAAGGCTTCCATCGAACATGCTTGTCTTGACCAAGCCAGGCTCGATCCAGAAGCGGCACCCACACTCTGGGCATTTCAGGCGGAAGCGGTGCTCCATTTCTTCGAGTCTTGTCCAGAGGTCATCTCGATTGGCGTGTTCGATTAGTCTGTTGAAAGCATCGATCCCCGAAGGTCCGCGCACAAAGAGCTGAACTCCACAGGGATCGCAAATGATGTACGGCTTGTGTTTCTTCGTGGTCTTAACCTCAAGCGGACTCGTACATACGGGGCAGGGAAACATGCGCGTTCCGTTCAAAAGTGACATCTTCGATTTCTCCAAGCGGCCACGAAGGGCGCACTTTGCCCATCGTTCACATTCATGGTAATGGTGAATTTCGGTTCGACTTGAAGGTGGGGACCAGGCGTTGACAGAGCTTGGTTCTAACTTTCCCTATAATTCCGCACCGTTCGGCGGGAATTTTCCCTAAAATTCAGGTTGGATTGTCAGGAATCTTCCCTAAAAATGCCAAAACGCAAAAAAACGCTCTCCAGGCCCCAAAAGGGACTTGACAGCATTTCAGACAACAAAAGGGGAAGGGGGCGCCCACCGAAAATGCGTTCGTCAGAGGTCTATGGGCGTGCGCGAAACTACAGAATGATCTTCGGTCAGGTCTGGGATAAGTTGAGCGAGCCTCTCTTGAAAACAACTTCGGAGGCTGAGGTAGTTCAAGCTTTCGAAGCGCACGCTCCCCAGTACCACAGGGAGTTTGTACCTTCCTTAGCTCGCCTAATTTTCGAGGTTGTCCATCATCCGAAGTTCCCCAAGAGGCGTGAGCCGCAGATCAATTATTTGGCGGACTCGCTCGCAGCCTTGGGAAGAGTTACGCCTAAGCGTTCCAGGGAGATTGTTGCTCAAGCGCTAGCCAAGGAGCGTGCAAAGCTAAAACACCGCGTTCTTCGACGCGAGTTCTACATCGAATGCACGTGCGGATATGAAGGACCTGCCTATAAAGGAAAATGTCCCAGACGCCATCCTGACAAAGCCAAGAACGAACTTCTAGATTTTATCTATCAGCCTCGCATTTTTTGACCCTTGCAGAAATCTTCCGTAACGTAACGTACGTAACGTTATGGCCGCTGAGGACTGCTAATTCCTAAGGGAATCATCGGAACGCCAAGGAGGTCCGTTATTTTTCAGAGTGCTTCTGCGTGTGGCATTGGCTGAACAGCTCTAATCTTCAGCGCTAACTAAGCGTTTGCAAAGGTCTCTCCGAGGTTTTGAGCAAGAATTACATGAGCGCACTCCACGACTTAGATTAAATGCAAGTAATTCTGTCGAAAGGGAATCTTTTTGGCTCAGTTTCCGTTTAGTTGAGGAGTCGCAATGCGCTGGAATAGTTTCCGAGTTGCCGACGACTCGCCCAGAACCTTTGCTCTCCGTGAATCGATGGACATCCGTTTGACGGCATATCCTCCGCAATCGTGCCTGAAGGATCGGCGATACGGTGGGCTCATGCGTCCAATCCGCCCGCATTTCTGTCAATCTATCGACAAAGAAGGGTAAAATTTGCCAGCTAAGCAAAGCGCGAGGGGTTCATGCTGACGTGGCGCGTGTCCTGGTGGATGTACGTAGTAGCGGCCGTATATGCGCTCACATTATTGTTCAATACGCGGCAGGAGTTCTGGGGGCCTGCCGACGCAGGATGGGTACTCTCGGGGCCTTTCAAAGTCAGCAGGGTGCTGCCAGGCGGGCCGATGGACAAGGCGGGTCTCCAGCCGGGCGATGTTCTGGAAGCGGTAGATGGGTTGCCTCTCAATGGGGCGGCCGATTGGTTCTTGGCGCGAGCGCATTTTGAACGGGGCCATCCAATCGAGCTTCAAGTGCGGCGTGGTGACCGTCACCTTGCATTGAGACTCGTGATCGGCGCACCTGTGTGGCGGACTTGGAATCGAGCGGATTATCTCCCTCCGGTTGCGCTTTATGTTGCCCGCTTCGTCCTGCTATTGCTGGCCATCCTTGTCGGTTTTAGTCGCCCGGAACAGCTTAGCGCTCGTCTTGCCGCCCTGATGTTTGCAATCGGAGCCGTCGCGGAAGGGTATCCAAGCTCTGGATGGGCGGCTGCGCTTCGTCATTTGCCCGCCGTGCTTGCGATTCCTATAGGTGTGGCCACGGCCTCGTGCGTAGTGGCGTCCGTAGTTTGGCTGGGGTTTTTCGCGAGCTTCCCCCAACGTCGGCTTTCGCAATGGTCGCGTTGGGTGCTGGTAGTCGTGCCCCTGGTGCTTTTTGGAATCCCGATCGTGGCCTCAACGATCTCAATGATCTACGCACCATCCGTTTTGGCCAGACCTTGGCCGGTGGTGCTTTCGATGGCCCCAGTGCGCTTGATACAAGATGTTGCCGGCGTGACCCCTTTCCTGTTTCTCAACGAGTTGCCGCTGTATCAGCCGATCATGCAAGCCAAGCTCTTGGAGGTATGGTTCGTGGTTACGATCCTCTATTTTGCAGCAGGCTGCGTGATGCTAGTGGCCAACTATCGCCGCCTTGATGACCCGCAGGCACGGCGCCGCGTGGGCGCGCTGTATCTTGCTCTTGTGGTTTTTGCCGTCGTGGTTGCCCACAATTTCTTCGTGCGAAATTGGACTAGCTGGTTTGGAAGCACGCCGCCAGCATTGTTTTCGGGGGTAGGCTTTGTGGGTGAGACTCTACTGTTCTTGTTCATACCGCTGACCCTAGCGTATTGCGTCCTTACAGAAGGTCCCACGCGGACTGGATTACCAAGCAGAGGGGGCGGCGGCTAACTCTGGGGTGGGCAGCCGCGAAGCTGGTGTTGCATGCGGTTGACGGTCTATGCGGAAGTTATTCCAGTGAACCCGACAGCAACATTACTTCCGGCTTGCCGACCATACGGAAGTTACGGCGCGGCGGCTCGAATCGAAGGGATGACTACGGCCACTTCTACGGGTAGCCCGTTAACCGTCCAAGTGAGCGGGGCTCATTTGGCGTGAGTCTGACAAATCAGGATGCGGCTGAAGGGAGGACTTGCTCCAGCCGAGTCGACAGTGGCTGATTCTGGGAGTAATCCACCTAACTCGTGAAAAGGTCGCGTCAAGGGCGATTTAGAAATTGCCTGGTGTAACAAAATAGGTGTGCACACATTTTGCAGTAAGTGTTTGTAGAAACCCTTTTGGCACGGACCGAGGTGCGAAATCCCCACAAAGATTTCTTGCGCCGTAGGTAGGCTCCCCGCTGGAACAGGCTACAACCAACTGATTTACGCTCGTCGTGGGAAGGTTTGGAAGCGGCAGCACGCGACAGATACCTGCAAGACATCGGTCCGAATTATTTCCCATGCTTCCGTGCTCTTGAGCACACGATGAAACAGATGGCCGGAAAATTAAGATGCTGATAATTCTAAAAAGCTCGCTGCTAGGTAATGTGATCTTTTCAATTTTTTTTTGCAATTCGATTCAAACGACTTTTCTGGCATGCACTGATTAACTTCGACGTTGTTTCGGATGTCTCAATTCGTAGTGCGTTCTTTTGGCTCGGTCTGGTCGGCTGTGTATTCATTGGCTGCACGATGGCCTACTGGTGGTCCCAAGGGTAAGCTCGCCAGCGAAAGAGTTTTTCTACTTTCCGGTTGACCCCGAATTCGCTCCTCTTAGAGAGGCCGAATTCGCTCTTGTTAGAGGTGTGGCGGCAAGTTGATTCAGCAGATTCAATGCGCGGCAGCGGCACGTTGATTCAGCAGATTCAATGCTTCTTCTTTCGTTCGCTCAGTGTAGGAAGTAGGTATGTCGAAAAATTCATCGACGGCCTGGAAAGATATCGAGATGGGCGTGATTTTTGTATCTACTAAAAGGACGCCATCGCTGTTGCGCGTCCATGTGGTTTGCTTTTGCAGAACAAAGCATCCCAACTCTGGCACTACCCAGGTTTTGACGAGGGCAGTAGCATCTCCCTGCTCATTCTCGGTGATCTGAGATGTTTCTTCGTTATAATTCACATCCAGGCCGAGAATTTGGCCGGCCCGAGTACCCTTGCATGAAACTGCCGGTGCGAGGCGGTGTTTATACTCGGCAAGGGGTATACTTTGTCGCACGATCGATTTAGTTGTGTCTTCAACAATTGTATAGACTCCGCTTTTGAAGTCTCTGATGTCTCTCTCATTTTGCAATGGATGACTCCTAATCGAAATTGTTACCCAAGAGCCATCTTCACGAACTGCGCGAGCGGATGTCCATGTACTAAGATATGGATTGTCTTTTTGCGGACTGCTCATAACCTCCGTTACTAAGAACGAACGGAGCGGCTTTGGTGTTATCTGCGAATGAATCGCGTAAATGGCCCCGACAACGGTGAGTAGAGCGATTAGAATGAGAAAGTGCTTTAGTTTCATTCTTTGTCCTTTGCTGTTGAGATTTAATTAACAGAACCCGACCCCTGAGCAGCATTCAGGTAAGCCTGCGCACCCCCCAAGTGATCTATCGACACACGCCATACAAGGGCGCTCTATACATCTAGGTGGATTGCAGGTTGGTCGGTCACAAAGCCTGTCACAAGTTCGAGCTACGCATTGAAATACATCTGGGGATTGGCAATCGTTTAGTATCTGCACCGTACAATTGACGTCGCAACCAGCTGCTTTGAACGGACTACAAGCCTTAGCAAAAGTTG
>QHYN01000137.1 GCA_003224145.1 Acidobacteriota bacterium | reverse complement strand
GAGCACGGGATGAAGTTGCTGAACAAAAAGTATGCGCCGTGGAAGCACTTGCTGGATTTCTTCGCCAAGTTCCGCAAGCGCGAGCGGACTGTCTTCGTGATTCGGCCCGTGTGAAGCTGTGAGGCTGCCTGCCAATCTAGCCCGTTTCCATTGTGCTGCAAAGGGAACGTTTCGCGGGGAGCCTGTGGGACGGCTATTTTTCGGGAAGCCGGTTGAGCACGAAGTCGGACACGCGCTGCGCCGCCGGTGGATCGAGGTTGGCGAGGACGGCAACGACGTAATCCGCCTGCGGACAGATTTTCAAATCTCCATTCATGCCAGGGGCGCCGCCCCCATGACCAAAGCAGCGCACTCCGCCGATCGTTTCGTCGCCGAAACCGTAGCCGTACTTCCCACCACGGGGAGTGTCCACTTTGCCCGTGGTCAGCAGCTCGGTATGCTGGGCATCCAGTAGCTTGTGGTTTTCGATCGCGCTGGCAAAACGGAACAAATCTTCAACCGTGGAGTAGCCGCCTCCTGCGGACGTACCGCGGTAGGGCAACGTGTCCGTGTTGGGCCGCCATGCTTCGGGTGCACCGTCCCCAGGGCCGCCTGGTCGCCGATGGGTGTAACCTACGGAACGGCCAGGCACGGCTTCGTCTTCGGCAAGCGAGGCCGTCAACGTCATCCCGGCGGGTTTGTACACATGCTCGGCGACATAGTCGTAGTAACTCTGCCCGCTGACTTTTTCAATCAAAACGCCGAGCAGCAGAAACCCGTAATTGCTGTAAGCCCACTTGCTGCCCGGCTCGAATTCGACACCGCGCTGCCCATAGAGCTTCACGTAGTCCTGCAAGGTGCGAAGCTCTAAGCGGTGCTTGTCAAACTCCGGACCGAAGAAATCTCCGGTGCCTCCGGTGTGCGTGAGCAAATGATGGATGGTGACCTTGGAGGCGAGGTCTTTGTTCGGGTAATCGGTGAGGTACTTTCCCAGCGGGTCGGTAAGCTTGATCTTGCCGGCCTGCGCGAGCTGAAGAACGGCGACAGCGGTGAACATCTTGTTCATCGAGCCGATGCGAAATCGCGTATCGAGTTTGTTGGGAATTTTCTTTTCGCGGTCGGCTAAGCCGTAAGCAGCGGTGAAGATCGGCTTTCCGCTCTTGGCAATGAGCACAGTGCCCGAGAAGCGATCGGCAGCGGCGCGCTTGTCGAGTTCGGCGCGGAGCGCGGAGAGAGCAGCGTCCTGGCTCAGGCGTGGGACAGCGAACTCCGGGGGAGTAGCGATCTGCTCCAGGTCAGACTTCGTGATGCGGTGCGGCGCTTGCGATTCGACCTCGACGACGAAGCGGGCGAACGTATCCGAATCACGCTCTTTGACGATGCCCGCAAAGCGCGTGGGAGTGGATTCTTCCACTTTCTTGAACTCGAATCCCCCAGTCATCCAGCGGAATCCCAATTCTCCGTCGATATCCCCGGCGTGCGATGGATGGTTCTTCTGGAGAAACTCCAGAAGCTTGGCGCGATCGCCGGAATTGAACGCCTCGAGCCACGCGGCAAACTGATGGGCGGCGGGCGTATCGGGAAATTGAGATTGGGGAGCTGCACCTAGAGGCAACACTGCGAGCAACGACGCGGCAAGAAACGTGACGGCAGATAGTTTGAGTTTCATCCTGACCCTCTCAGGCAGTTCTTAGACGGATGAACGGCAAATTTGGCGTCCAGAATCGCTTCAGCCTACGCCAACGGCAGGAAAACGGCCAGTGCGGCCCGGCCTAATTGGACCTTCGGCGTGAGCCGACATCTATAAACACGAGCATCGTGCTCGGATGAATACGTTAGCGGGCTGTCGCAACGGGCTGGCCCGCGCGAGCCAGCGCACGAAGCGAATCATTGTACGGAGCACGGGCGACGCCGCGCTCGGTGAAGATGGCGGCGATGTAGCGCGCCGGAGTGACGTCGAAGGCTGGGTGCGCGGCGTGAACGTCAGGAGCGATGCGCACTCCTTGTAGATGCGTAACTTCAGCAGCCGAGCGCTCCTCGATGGGAATGTGTTCGCCGTCAGGGATGGAGAGATCAAACGTAGAGACCGGTGCGGCGATGTAAAACGGCACTTTGTTTTCCTTGGCGAGGACCGCGATTTGATACGTGCCGATTTTGTTAGCCGTGTCGCCGTTCGCGGCAATGCGGTCGGCGCCGGTGACGATGGCGCCGACTTTTCCAGATTTCAGGAAGTGGCCGACCATGTTGTCGGTGATGAGCGTGAGCGGGATGCCGCCTTTGTGAAGTTCCCAGGCGGTGAGGCGCGCGCCCTGGAGGTACGGACGCGTTTCCGGAACCAGCACATGGAGCTTCCTCCCTTGTTCGAAGGCGACGCGGATGACGCCAAGCGCCGTGCCGATGCCGCCGGTGGCCAGCGCTCCCGCGTTGCATTGCGTCATGACCTGGCCCTCGCGCGGCATGAATTCCGCGCCGAAGCGCCCGATAGCTTCGTCGGTGGTGCGCTTTTCCAGATGGATTTTCCGGGCCTCGTCCACCATCCCCTGTTTGATTTTCGCGAAGTCCGAAGTTTCGGCAGTGAGTTCGGCGAAGCGGCGCTTCATGCGCTCGAGCGCCCAAAAAAGGTCGACAGCGGTGGGACGCGTTTTCGCGAGCGTATCGCAGATTTCCTGAAACTCCGATTGGAGCGCAGCGAGAGATTTTGCGGACGACTGAAGAATGCCGAGAGCGGCACCCATAGCGGCCGCGACGCCAATGGCGGGAGCGCCGCGAATCACCATTTCGCGAATCGCTTTGGCGACTTCGCGATAGTCGGTGTAGGTGTAGGAGATTTCTTCGGCGGGCAGGCGGCGCTGGTCGAGCATAACCACGCCACGCTCGGTCCATTCGATGGGTTGCGCTACGTACATTCCGTTAGTGGCCCCGTAAAACTAAATCTGATGCATCCATTGTAGCGGGAGAGCACAGAGAAGACGAATCCATCACCGCGGAGGCAAATGGGTGAAACCCTTTGTGGCCAGGATGGAAGTGATGGCAATCATGGAGTTGTAGCCCAGGTGCAGGAGAAAACTGGCGAGGACCGTGCCCGTCCAGGCGCGGGCGAACGTAAAGATGACCCCGACCAAGGAGAGAAGTGCAACGAGTTCCCAGGTCCAGCCGAGTTGCGCACCGTGCATCAGTCCGAACAGAAGTCCGGTGATAATAATTCCGAGGGCCGTACCAAAGCGCAGGGCGCGCGCCGAATCGGCCCCGAAAATTTCCGCCAAACCAGAGAATTTGCTGGCAAATAGCGGATAGAGGTAGCCGCGAAAAATCGTTTCTTCCACCAGGGGCGCAACGAATACTGCCATGGTCATCAGCAACATCGCCCCGGTGCGGCTTTTGAAGAGTTCTTGAATCGGGACATGCTCCGCATTCTTCACCCGCGAACCAGCAATGGCCACAAAAACCGCCAGCCCGCATCCCGAGAAGAAATACATCCAGGGGTTCGCTTTGCCGAGAATGGGATCGGCTTTAAGTCTTTTCCAGCCAAGGGAACCCCAAAAGGGCAGTCCGCGCAGAACGGCCAATGTCATGTAGAGAAAAAGGAACAACAGGGCATACCAGAGGACGTTGGTACCGACCAAAAACTGCGGCTTCGACTCAATGAGCTGCTGAAGTTGCCTTTGCGACAGATGACGGTTGGCGGAGAGAAGGAAAAGAGCGCCAATCTGCACGATCAACAAGCTGCCGAAGCCGAAAGACAGGAACACGAAGAGATGGGCCCAGGACCAGGTAATGCGCAAGTCCTCCGGCAGATAAGCGTTGAATCTGCGAGGAGGAGCCACCGCGGCGTAGGAGATGGGATCGCCGGCGAGCGGTGGCACAGCAGGTTCCGCGGACGGCGATTCCGGCGGCTCTGCTGCTTGAGGCTGCGGGTCGCTAAATGGTTCCGGCGGATTCGGTGGATTGTCGTCGAAGAGGCTCATCGATTTCTTATGGGCGTTTTCTTGGCCACCCTGCCGCTAACGCAGCAGCCACCAGCGGCATGAGCAGCTCATGGTGGCCGGTGATGGCGTAGCCGTGCGAACCAGGACCGCCGCGGCTGCGGCCGGAAGCGGTAGGACGCTTCACTACATTTTGCAACGGACGGTAGTGCTGAATAAAGTCGAAGTTCGCAGTGGTAATCGGACGAAGCGGCACGCCGAGATTGCGGACCACAGAGACGGCTTTGAGAAAGACTTCAGGCAGCAGAACGGCGGAACCCCAGTTGAGGTAAACGCCGCCGGGATGCATCTGCTCGACGCACGCGCAGAAGAGGCGGAAATCCAGATGCGTGGCGAAGCCGAGAGCGGCCCCGTCGGCGGTGCGATGCATGTGTGGGATGTCCGTGCCGATGGCGAGATGAACGGTGACGGGGATGCGGTGTTGGTAAGCGGCGAAAAGGACGCTCGATTTGGCGTGTTTGACGGGAATGATGCCGCTGTTCAGAAATTGGCCCGCGGCTTCGCCGTAGCCGATGCGAACGCGCTGCGAGAGCTTGGCGAATTCGTTGAGGTAGTTGCCGGTCTCTTCCGCCATGCCGAATTGGCCCGCGCCCAGACCGGCTTCGACGTCTTCGGACGTGTTCCCGGCCAGAGCGATTTCGAAATCATGGATGAGCGCGGCGCCGTTCATGGCGATTCCGGAGACGAAGCCGCGATTCATCAGGTCGATCAGAATGGGGCCAAGGCCAACTTTGATGACGTGGCCGCCGATGCCCCAAAGAATGGCTCGGCGCTGTTTGCGGGCGGCGTGGATGGCGCGGAGGAGATGCCGGAGATCTCCGGCGGCGAGAATATTCGGAAGCGAATCGAGGAATTTTGTGAGCGATGAATTTGCGGCGAGAGGCTTCGCGAATTCTCCCGTGCTGACTTTGCTCTTTCGCGAGGCAAGCGGGTAGGTGTGAACCGCGCCGAGCGTCAGCGGACGGATCGAATAGATGCTCATGGAGCAGGAGATACTCTAACCCGCACGGAGCCCAATACCAAGCGAAGGTAAGATTGGACATTCGATCAATTTGCGGTAAACGTGTTTATCGAGCATTACCTTTAGCCTACTCACCCGGTGTCCGACTTTTGCGACCGACCAGCTTCTCGCTACTATGAGGATAAGAGGTGAGGAACCATGCGCGTGCCAGCACTGAAGCTCAGCGCGAGGGAGCGTGGTCTATTGGCTTTGTTGCTTTTCTTGATCGCCTGGCTATTGGGAAATATCGGTCTGATCGCAGCTTTTGAAAAAGAGGCTAAGGTGCCCGGTGCGACGACTTTTGCGATTGGCTGTTTGCTTTGGTGGTTATCGTACAAGATAAGCTGCTCAGCAAACGGTCGTGGAATAACGCTCGGCGTAGTGGCACTCACTGTGTGGGCGCTCAATCTAATTGGTACACTTCTTGTTAATTTCCACGATTGTGTTGCTGACCCCTTCTTCTGGGTCTCGACGGCCATTTTCTTGCTCTTGATCACGGCACTGGCCGTGTCCGAGGCAAGGCTTAACTCTCAAAAAGCGGCCTCAAGTCCCGACTAGCCGTGTAATTGAAAACTGTCCCCTACTCCCAATTGCGCCGCAGCGGCTATTTCGCGTTTCCATTGTGGTGGTTGTTCAGGACGCGGGCAAGGACCTGGCCGGTGTAAGACTTCTTGGTGCGGGCGACGAGTTCGGGGGGGCCTTGCGCGACGATACGGCCGCCGCCTTCGCCACCTTCGGGTCCCAGATCGATGATCCAGTCTGCCTGCTTGATGACGTCGAGATGATGCTCGATGATGAGCACGGTGTTGCCGAGATCGACGAGGCGCTGCAAAACATCAAGAAGTTTTCGGACGTCGTCGAAATGCAACCCGGTGGTGGGCTCATCGAGGATGTAGAGCGTGCGGCCGGTCTGGCGCTTGGAAAGCTCGCGCGCGAGCTTGATGCGCTGCGCTTCGCCGCCGGAAAGCGTGGTGGCGGATTGGCCGAGGGTGACGTAGCCGAGTCCGACTTCGACCAGGGTTGAGAGTTTTTGCTGGATTTGCGGAATATTTTCGAGCAGTTTCAGCGCGTCGGAAGAGGGCAAATTCAAAACGTCGCTGATGGAATGGCCCTTGTAGCGCACGGCGAGCGTTTCGGAATTGTAGCGGCGGCCGCGGCAGACTTCGCACATCACATACACATCAGGAAGAAAATTCATTTCGATGCGACGCAGGCCGTCCCCCTGGCAGGCCTCGCAGCGGCCGCCTTTTACATTGAAGCTGAAGCGGCCGGGGCGGTAGCCGCGCTCGCGCGATTCGGGGAGCATGGCGAAGAGATCGCGGATCGGCGCGAAGACGCCGGTGTAGGTGGCGGGGTTCGAGCGCGGCGTGCGGCCGATGGGCGCCTGATCGATTTCGATGACTTTGTCGATTTGGTCGGCGCCGAGGAGTTCGCGGTGGGCGGCGGGCGCTTCGGAGGAGCGGTAGAGTTTTTGCGCCAGGGCGCGATAGAGAATGTCGTTCACGAGCGTGGATTTGCCGGAGCCGGAGACACCGGTGACGACGATGAACACGCCGAGCGGCAGCGTGACGTCAATCTCTTTGAGATTGTTGGCGCTAGCGCCGACGATGCGGATGGCTTTGCCATTCAAGCTGCGGCGTTTTTCGGGGACGGCGATTTTCGCGGCGCCGCTGAGGTACTGGCCGGTGAGGGATTCGGTGGCGGCTTCGATTTGCGCCGGCTTGCCTTGCGCGACCAGGTAGCCGCCGGCGTTGCCCGCACCGGGGCCGAGGTCGACGACGAAATCGGCGCGGCGGATGGTGTCTTCGTCGTGTTCAACGACGAGAACGGTGTTGCCGAGATTGCGCAGATGTTCGAGCGAGCCGAGTAAGCGCGCATTGTCGCGCGCGTGGAGACCGATGCTCGGCTCGTCGAGAACGTAGAGAACGCCGCGCAGGCGCGAGCCGATTTGCGTGGCGAGCCGGATGCGCTGGGCTTCGCCGCCGGAGAGCGTGGCGGCGGAGCGCTCAAGACTGAGATAGCCAAGCCCGACGGCGAGAAGAAAATCGATGCGCTCGGCAACTTCTTCGAGCGGGCGCGCAGCGATTTCTTTTTGGCGCTCGGTGAGATGCTTGAGGATCTTTTCGACAGCGGGACGCGCGGAGCTGAGCGACAGCGCGGTAAAGTCGGCGATGGACCAATTGGCGAGTTTTACAGCGAGCGATTCGGGACGGAGGCGCTTGCCGCGGCAAACGCTGCAAAGCGTCGCGGACATGTACTGCGTCATCCACTCGCGGTAAGTATCGGAGCCGGACTCTCCGAAATTCCGTTCGAGGAATTTCAGGATGCCGGGGAAGCGAAATCCTTTCAGGCCTTTGGCCTGCTTGTCTGCCGGTTCATTCTCAAGTTTGGCGCCGTTCGACGGTGGATAGCCGTACAAGAGCAGGTTCTGGATGCGCGTGGGATATTTTTCGAAGGGCGTGTCGAGATCGAAGCCGTGCGCGTAGGCGCCGAGTTCCAGAGTGCGCTTGAGAATCGCGGAGCTGGAACCCGGGCCGAGGCCGCCGTCGAAAAGCGGGCGGGACCAATCGGTGATGATTCTGGACGGATCGAAATCGTATTTCGAGCCGAGGCCGTTGCACGCCGGGCAAGCGCCGTAGGGCGAATTGAAGCTGAAGGAGCGCGGCTCGAGTATGGGCACGGAGATGCCGCAATCGGGGCAGGCGAGCTTTTCGGAAAACGTGTGTTCTTTGCCGCCGACGACAGCCACGGTGACGAGGCCCGCGGTGAGTTTGAGCGCGGTGGCGATGGATTGCTCGAGGCGCGCGGCGATGCCCGGCTTGACGAGCAAGCGGTCGACCACGATTTCGATGGTGTGATTTTTGCGCTTGTCGAGGGCCGGGAAATCGTCGAGTTGGTAGAGTTCGCCGTTGATGCGAACGCGGACGTAGCCTTCCTGCGCGAATTTTTCCAGCTCCTTGCGATAGGCGCCTTTTCGTCCGCGGACAATGGGCGCGAGGATCATGATGCGGTCGTCGAGCTTGCAGATTTCTCCGTGCAGAATGGATTGTACGATCTGCTCGCTGGACTGGCGCGTGATGGGCTTGCCGCAGTTCGGGCAGTGCGGAACGCCGACAGAAGCGTAGATGACGCGGAGATAATCGTAAATCTCCGTGATCGTGCCGACGGTGGAGCGCGGGGAGCGCGTGGTGGTTTTTTGCTCGATGGCGATGGAGGGAGAAAGGCCTTCGATGACGTCCACTTCGGGGCGCTCCATCTGATCGAGAAACTGGCGGGCGTAGGCGGAAAGCGACTCGACGTAGCGGCGCTGGCCCTCGGCATAAATGGTGTCAAAAGCAAGCGAAGACTTGCCGGAGCCGGAGAGGCCGGTGATGACCGTCAGGGAGTTCCGGGGGATCTCGACGCTGATGTTCTTCAGGTTGTGCTGGCGCGCGCCCCGGATTACCAGTTTGGTCAGGCCCATGTGACGCCCATAAGACGAAAGTACTCCCTCCACAGGAGCCCTGGCGCCCAGTGGGTACACTGAGCCCAAGATAACTCCTCACGATAGCAGTGAGAGGGACAGAGGGTCAACAGAGTCAAATATCGCTCCGTTTTCGGTTTGCACCTCCATTCAGGGTATGGCCGGCCTCTATCTATCTATATGCCTGAAAAGCTCCATGTGGTCGATTCGGCCGTTTTTCATCCAGATGTCAAGAATGAGGTTATGTTCTGAATCAAAGATGCTTAGTTCGCGGTCTTCGGCTCTAGGAGTCATTTTCTGTGCCTTACGAACCACCTCGAGAAGGGGCTGGCGGAAGATTTCGTCGGGAGCCTTATCGGTGCGGCCTTGCAGTGAGCGCCGACCGGGAGGCGGACTCTTTTCACCATCGTCCGTCGGGGATGTTCGTCGGTCAACTCCGATCTCGACATAGCCCAATGGCGTCGGATACTTGGACCACGAACCGCCAAAATCATCAGCGCGCGTTTGTAGGGGTTTGCCAAATCGGGTGATTGCATCTTCGTCAGTCATTTCGGGCTGGAAATCGCCGAAGACTCTAAGGTCAAGCAACTGCATAATGTCGGACGGCTGTTTAAGTCGAATTCTTATCTCTTGATGCGGGCTCGTGACCCATTCGAGAATCGAAAAACTCTCGAACTCTACATTTCCAACCGGCGGCGCAAAGGAGATGGTCTCCTCTTCCATGTGTTCGCAACCGTGGACGAAAAATAGAAGCACGAGCACAACCGCCCCAAGACTGATTAGAGCGGTTTTGAATCTTCGGGTCATTTGCGTCTCACAAAACGCCTCTTAGCTATCGGAAAGCTACCATTGGCAATTTCATGGTGGTGGCTAAAGGCCGGCGTAGGGTTGGCGGCGGAGGAATTGGCCGGAGCCGGGGCGGCCAACGAATTTGCCGGCATCGATGACGGCGCGGCCACGGGAGAAAACGGTTTTGGGCGCGCCTTTGATGCGGACGCCTTCAAACATGGAATAGTCCACGCGCATGTGGTGGGTCTTAGCGCTGATGACTTCTTCGTGATTGGGATCGAAGATGACCAGGTCGGCGTCGGAGCCTACCGCGATGGTGCCTTTGCGCGGGTAGAGGCCGAAGAGTTTCGCGGGCGCGGTGGCAACGAGCTGCACAAAACGGTTCGGCGAAAAGTGTTTGCCGTGGACGCCGCCGGCATACACAAGACTTAAGCGGTGCTCGATGCCCGGGCCGCCGTTGGGAATTTTGGTGAAATCGTCCTTGCCGAGTTCTTTCTGCTCCTTGAAGCAGAAGGGGCAGTGGTCGGTGGAGACGACCTGAAGCGTGTCTTTCGCAAGGCCCTGCCAGAGTTTCTCCTGGTGCCATTTTTCGCGGAGCGGCGGAGTGAAAACGTATTTCGCGCCTTCGAAGCCGGGCACATCGAAATTTTCGAGCGAGAGATACAAGTATTGCGGGCAAGTTTCGGCGTAGGCGGGAAGGCCGCGGTCGCGGGCTTCGCGGACTTTTTCGAGCGCTTCGTTGCAGGAGAGATGAACGATGTAAACGGGCGCGCCGGCCATTTCAGCAAGGGCGATGGCGCGGGAAGTGGCTTCGGCTTCGGCGGTGGTGGGGCGCGTGAGCGCGTGATACTTGGGCGCGCGTTTTCCTTCGGCGAGGGCCTGCTGGACGATGACGTCGATGGCGCCACCATTTTCGGCGTGCATGCAGATGAGGCCGTTGTGCTTGGCGGCCTGGCGCATGGCTTTGAAGATCGTGGCGTCATCGAGCATGAAGACGCCGGGATAGGCCATGAAGAGTTTGAAGCTGGTGACACCTTCGCGGATGAGCTGGCCCATTTCTTCGAGTTGCGCGGAGCCGAGATCGGTGATGATGCAGTGGAAAGCGTAGTCGGTGACGGCTTTGTCGTGGGCCTTCTTCATCCAGGTATCGAACGCCTGGCGCAGCGATTGCCCTTTGTACTGGATGGCGAAATCGATGAGCGTGGTCGTGCCGCCGAAGGCCGCGGCGATGGTGCCGGTCTGGAAATCGTCGGCACTGGTGGTGCCGCCGAAGGGCATGTCGAGATGCGTGTGAACATCAATGCCGCCGGGGATCAGCAGCATGCCCGTGGCGTCGAGGATGCGGCCGGCGTTTTCCGCGGGGAGCTGCGCGGCGATGGCGGTGACTTTGTCGCCGGAGATGCCGACGTCGGCGAGGGATGTGTCGGTTGCGGTGACAATTGTGCCGTTGCGGATGATGGTGTCAAAACGCATGGGAAGCCCTCCGGGACCCGCTCTAATCTACTTGGAATGGAATGAAAAGCAATCGTTGGGCATGGGTACCCCCCTCCCCAGTTTTTTGTAAGTGTTGATTTGTTGATTCTAGAGGAAGTTAAAGCCGTTTGTTTTCATACACTTTACAAGTGTTGATTCTAAATGGTTTAGGTCACACAAAACTTGGCCGTTTTTCTAAGACTGGAATCGGTGTGGTACGGAGGAAAAGGTTAGCGCGTGAAGTTTCCACTCTTCAAGGGGTTGAGGTAGATCCCAGCGGGTTCAATCCCTCTCCCTCGGATGACGGACGAGAGGGCAGGCAATGCGCTACGTGCCGGCCGAGTCGGGCCACCGGACGGAGCGGTCGGGGATTTGCAATCCCACATAAAAGCCGCCCCTTGCCCGAGGCTGGCAATACACGACTCGAGCGGGCTGAGGGGATTCACCCGTAAGCGGACTAAGAAGAAGGTCTTCCCGTGGCTGCCAGAGCCGTCTGCTCACCAGGCGAGCGCCATGAGGGCTGACGTTGCGCGTGACGGCCCTCTCGGAAAAACGAGGCTCGTTCATTGTTGCGAGATGCACGGGGACAACCGTAGGCGAGCGCTTCTCAATTCTTCCGTCGAAAAGCAGCTTGCGACGAGCGAACGGTGGAGTAAGAGAGTCCATAGCCGGGTCCTTCCCCCCGGTGAAAGGAACTATAGGATTGAG
>QHYN01000136.1 GCA_003224145.1 Acidobacteriota bacterium | reverse complement strand
AAGGCCATGGAAGGCCTGTTGGAACCGGTCATTGCGGAAACGTATCTCGGCCGCGCGGAAGTGCGGAACACATTCCGAGTGAAGGGCGCGGGGACGGTGGCCGGCTGCTACGTGGCAGACGGGATTCTCAAGCGCGATGCACAAGTGCGCGTGGTGCGCGATGGCACGCTGATCTATACATCGAAGCTGAACTCGCTGAAGCGCTTCAAGGACGACGTCAACGAAGTGCGTACGGGCTTTGAATGCGGCGCGGGTGTGGCCAACTTCAACGACATCAAGATAGGCGACATCCTGGAATGCTTCAACGTCACCAAGATGAGCGCGGCGGAAGCTGCCGGACAGGCCGGCGGGTCATCCGGCAAGAAATAATCCGCTAAGAGATTCCCCGGAGCGCAGATGCCAGTCGGCTTGCTCACCCTCGAGCTGCACATTCCCGACGCCCAATCGCTGAAGGACAAACGCCAGGTCTTGCGCAGCCTGAAAGACAAGCTGCGGCGCGATTTCAACGTCGCCGTGGCGGAACTGGAGCATCACGACACCTGGCAGAGATCGGTGGTAGGTGTGGTGACGATTTCGAATGAAGAGAAGCACGTGAACGAAGTGCTGCAGAAAGTATTGGGCGAGGCGGACCGCATCCTCGGCTCGTTCTTGATCAATCAGGCAGTGGAGATCATCTAAGAAGTGCGGCAACAGAACGCTGATGAGCTCGACAAACCATCGCCACGAACGCGTGGCCGAAGAAATCGCGCACGAAATCAACGCCATGCTGGCGGGGGAACTGAAGGACCCGCGGCTGGAAGTCACCGTCGTTGCGAGTGAAGTGCGCGTGCAGCCGGACATGAAACACGCGCGCATCTACATCAGCGTGCAGGGAAGCGAGAAGGAGCGGGTCGACGCCATCAAAGCACTGGAACATGCCGCGGGATTCATCCGCAGGGAACTCGTGAAGCGATTGCAGCTGCGCCGCCTGCCGGAGCTGCATTTCACGCTGGACCTCACACAGGAGCAGGTGGAGCGCATCGAGCGGCTCTTGAAGGAAATGAAGAAGGCTAACCCACCCGCGCCGTAGCCGACTGACCGTAAATGCCACGCCAGCCACACCCGGCGCCGTTTGACGGCGCGCTCGTCATCGATAAGCCAAAGGGAAGAACGTCGCACGACGTGGTGGACGCCGTGCGCCACTTGGCAGGATTCCGGCAGATCGGGCATCTGGGGACTTTGGATCCGCTGGCCACGGGCGTTCTGGTGTTGCTGCTGGGCCGGGCGACGAGGCTCGTGCAGTTCTACGCGGGACGGAGGAAGCGCTACGCGGCGGGTTTCCGTTTCGGATTCGCCACCGACACCTACGACTCCGACGGCGAACCACTCGGGCCGGACAGTCCGCCGGTGTTGAATGCAAGCGTGCTCGAGCGTCTGTCGGCGGAACGCACCGGCCGATTCGAGCAGAAACCGCCAGCGTTCTCCGCCAAGAAAGTGGGAGGGCGTCCTGCCTATGAACTGGCCAGGAAAAAGCAAGCGGTTGAGCTGAAGCCAGTCGAAGTGGAAATCTACGAGTACAAGCTCAAGGAAATCGAAGGCAGCCTCGCGCGCTTCTTCATTGAGTGTTCTTCCGGCACGTACATCCGTTCCCTGGCTCATGAAATGGGACAGACTCTGGGCTGCGGCGCGCACCTGGCGGAAATTACGCGGACCGCGGTGGGAGAATTTTCGCTGGAGCAGGCGATTACGCTCGAAGAACTGGCGGATGCGAGCAAGGCGGGAAGATTCGCGGATTGTATGATCAAACTGGAAAGCCTGCTGCCCAATTTTCCGCGTGTGAATGTTTTGCCGGTCATCGAGAAGCGCGTGCGCCATGGCTCGAAGTTCAACATTTCTCTTGCGCAACTGCAGCCCGGACGCGTCGAGCTGCCTCCTGGCGCAACGACAGAACTTGATGGCGGGGCTCCGAAAGCCCCACGGCTTCGCGTCTTCAACCAGCAGGACAAGCTGATCGCCATCGCCGAAGCGGTGGTGCCACGAACGTACCAGCCGGTGGTGGTGTTTGAACCACTGCCGTAGACAGCCAGCGCAAGAAAACGTAAGTTTTTCAAACTCTTATGCAGAACGGCAAACTAGAAAGCGGACGGCAGTCTGGATCCTCTCAGGCTAGTGTTGCGATTGGGGTCGAGGCAGAGACTAAGGCTGAGGAGGCGGGGGTTGAAGTTGAGGCTGAGGTAGTGGAGGCTGGGGGATTGCCGGACCGGCGGCACTGCGGGCGCCGATGTCACGGCCCGCGAAAATCGTCCGGGTCGCGTGCTCCGGCATTCTCAATCGGCGCGGGGTAATCACGATGAGAAGCTCGGTGTCTTGCAGAGAGTGGCTTTTAGATGCGAAGGCGTATCTTGCGCCCGGGATTTCCGCGAACCCCGGCAGACCGGTGATGGCGCGCGTTTCTTCGCGATCGGTGAGGCCGCCAATGAGCGTCGGTTCATCTTCTTTCACGCGCACCGTTTGTGACAAAGTGCGATTCGAGATGACGGGGATTCCGTTCACGCTGGAGCCGGCCAGCGCACGAATCTCGAATTCGAGCTGCAGAGTCACTTCATTTTTGGGATGAAGGGTGGGCGTGGCTTTGATCTTCACGCCGAGGTCAACGTACTCGGAACCAGGGTAGGGCTGCTGCACGTTGCTGGAGTTTCCCAAGCTGGAAAAGAGATTGGCGGGGCTCAGAACTACGGTGACGTCCCCGGCCGTCCCGGAAACATTGTTAGTGATGGCTACGTCGGGGAAGCCGCCGTTCACGAAGTTAGCCGCCACGATGGCCGTCGGAAAAGTTCCGTTGGGGCCGGCGGGCGGCTCGAAAGCCAGTGTAAAGAGCCCCGCGGAAACACCCAGGAATACGCGAAAGGTGTTGGCAGCCTGGCTGGTGACGGCGATATCGACGTGGCCGTCCTGATTGAAGTCCGCAATGGCGACTCCTGTGGGAGTGGAGGCGGTGGTGAGGGGGGAATTCAGCCCGGGGGCAAACGTCGCGTCGCCATTGTTCAAGAGAATGGTGACGGAAGCATCTGTCTGATTGACGACGGCGAGATCGGCGCGCGCGCTGCCGGCGAGGTCACCGGAAGCGATGGCCACGGGGAGCTTGCCCACGGTGATGGGAGAGCCGCTGCCTTCGGCGAAGGTTCCATCGCCATTGCCCAGGAGAATCGCTACATTGTCGGTTGTCTGATTCACGATCGCCAAATCTTGCTTCCCATCGCCATTGAAGTCGTTTACGGCCATTGCCACGGGGCCCCGCTCAGCGGCAGTGATCGGCGTCAAAGTGAATTGTTTCTGAGCGGTCTGGGCAGTAGGGACGCTGGAGTCTGTGACGGTCGCGGTGAAGGTAAAACTTGGCGGCTGCCCGGTCGCAATTGTGGGCGTTCCGACACTCCCATTGGGGAGCGAAGCCGTCGAAATGGCGAGGGCAGGAGCGACGGCATTGATGGTGATGCTGAGTGCGGTGGTGAGTGACTGCGGAGGATTGCTGGAATCCGCTACGCTCACCGTGAGCGCGGAAGTCCCTGCCGCCGTGGCTGTGCCGGTAATGGCGCCCGTGCTTGCGTTCAAAACAAGCCCGCTGGGCAGACTCCCGGCCGGGATGCTCCAGGTGACGGTTCCAGTTCCCCCTGCCGATCGCAAAGTAGCGCCGTACGGCGTATTCAGAACTCCGTCGGGAAGCGATGTGGTGCTGATAGTCAATTGCCTGGAAAAAAGGAAGGGGGAATTCGGAGCAGAAGCAAACTTACCCGTACCGTCCCCGAGAAAAATGGAAATCGAGTCATCATCCTCGTTGGCCACCGCGAAATCCTGTTTCCCGTCGCCATCGAAGTCTCCGGTGACAATTGCGGTGGGATTGCTGCCCACGGGAATGGCAACGGGCGTCTGGAACGTGCCGTCACAATTGCTGATAAGCACGTTTACCGTGTTCGCGAGGGGATCGCTGGCGAGCAGATCATGGCACCCGCTGTTGGTGAATGTCGCCGAGGCAATTGCTGGCGCGGTTGCCGGGGCCGTCGCGCGGGGCGTCCCCAAAGAAATGGGGGAACCCGTGGCTTGAACAAAAGTTCCCTGACTGCCGCTCTGGTTCAGCAAAATGGTCACAGAGTTATCGATCTCATTGACCGCAGCCAGATCGAGCAGACCGTTGTTTTCAAAATCAGCAGCAACGAGCGCGACGGGCCCAATCCCGGCAGCAAACGAAGTGCTGGGGAAGGGATTGCTTGCTCCGCCCGGATTGGGGGTGAAACCTGAGGTGCCCAGGCTGCCCGAGAGCAAGGAAAGGGTGACGGGAAAGCGGTCACCCACAAAGAAAGTCGCGGGCTTCCCGTCCTGTGCACGCAAGAGGACCTGGCGGCCACTTTGTACTAGCGAGAGCGCGTCAGAGAAGTCCGCAGCGGCTCCCGGGAGAGTCAAAAGAAATGTTGTCTTGCCTCCCCCAACAGCAATGAGGGGAGGAATCAACGAACTAATCGAAGTGGTACCGCCGGTCGCCGCGCCTCCAAAGATTCCCGCAAGGAGCGTCTGAAGCGCCGAAAGATTGGTGGCCTGATTCAACTGGCTGATTAAATTCGGGGGAAGGCTGAAGAGCTGGGCCTTCGAGGGAGGTTCGATGCCGAGTTTCTGCGCGGTGTTGCGGTCGACTTCGAGCAGCTCGATCTCCAGCATGACTTCGCCTCGCGCTCTTTCGATTTGCTGGATCAGCGCGCCCGCAAGAGCAAGTCTCTCCGGAGTATCGCGTACGGTAATGGTGTGACTGCGCGAGTCGAGATCAATGTGCGTGGAACCGGTGATATCGCGCAGGATGCGCAAAACCTCGGTGACATCCTCGGGACCGACGGCCGCAGAAAGCGGGAAGGTCTGCTCCGCTTCCAAGACATATTGCCTCCGTTTCTCCGGCGTGTCCGGTGCGACAAACATCATCACTGGGGTCAGCGGGCGCCAGAATGTTCCAGTTTGTGTGGCGAGCACGGATACCGCGGTCTTGAAATCCGCATCGTCGAGGCGCAAGTGAACGTTTCTGATCGCCAAATCAGGATCGAAAGAAGCGCTGATGCCGAAGAGATTTGCGAGTTGTTCGTAGACGGTCTTGGTGTCCCCGCGCAGGTCGATGCTGCGCTTTCCATTTTGCGGCTTCAAGCGAGGCATGCCGGAGATTTCCGATGCGGCCCTAGGAGCCTGTTCTTCTTCCATGCTCTTCAGCTGCCCCAAGCGTTCCGCGACTATGGTGTTTCCAGGATCAATCGCCAGCGCGGCGGCCAGTTCATCCGTCGCCTGGTCGAAGTGACCAGCCAGGGCGTCGCGCTCGGCCGCGTCAACGCGGGCACGAACTAATTTCGAGCGAAGCGACGCTGCTCGGGTGACGATGTTTGCATCCTGAGGGGCGTAGCGAGAGGCTTGTTCATACGCGGCCAGAGCTTCACCAAGGCGGCCGGCGGCTTCGGCTCTTCCGCCCTGCTCCGCGGCTTTTCGTGCGCGCTTGAGGTCGGATTGCGCGCCAGAGGAAGGCATCTGTGAAATGGCCGGCGATTGGGCAACGGATTGAGCGCAGAGCAACAGGGCAGCGAGAAACAGGGATAGGGGTTGGCGAAGGGTCCTCATGAGCAGGAGATAGGATATCCTATTCGGCAACCAAGCAAATCGGACTGAATTAGTCCGGTTGACGGCGGGCGTCTGTCTGGGGTAGACTGAAACGGTAGTTGCAAATCATTTACAACTGGAGATCGTGTGCTTTCGGCTTTTCTCATCGCACTTCGTGAAGGTGTTGAGGCGGCGCTGGTTGTCGGCATCATCCTTGTCTATCTTTCCCGTACCGGCCGCAGCTACCTGACACGTTTTGTTTGGTACGGCGTTGCGGCGGCCGCTGCTCTGAGTCTGGGCGTGGCGGTGGCGTTGGAGCGCTGGCACATCAGCGAAGACGGCTTCGAGGGGTTGATGCTCCTGGCCGCTTCGGTCTTCGTTGTTACGATGATCGTATGGATGAACCGCGTTGCGCGCCACCTGAAGAAGCAGATCGAAGAAAAAGTAGAGCTCTACGCCGAGCGGGCGGGGAAAGCAGCAGGCTTGGGCATTTTCCTGTTTGTGTTCCTGATGGTTTTGCGCGAGGGCGCGGAGCTGGCACTCATTCTGCGCGCCGTGGAGCTTTCCACTGAGGGTTTGCAGACCTGGATCGGAACGATTGCCGGGATGGGGGCGGCGGTAGCGGTGGGCTTGTTCTTTTTTAAGGGTACGCTGCGCGTTCCCCTGCACCGCTTTTTCGCGGTGACGAGTGTCATTTTGATGCTCGTGGCGTTCCAGCTTGCACTTACCGGCGTGCATGAACTGAGTGAGGCGCGCTGGCTGCCTTCGAGCAAGGCGGAGATGGCGATTCTCGGGCCCATCGTCCGCAACGAGCTGTTCTTTTTCGTATTCATTTTTGGCGCGGCGATGCTGCTGATTTTGCGCGAATGGCAGGCAGCTTCGCAGGCGAAGGCCGCGAAAGAATCGCTGAACGACACCGAAAGGCGGCTGCTGGAATCGCAGAACCGACGCCAGCGCCGCTGGATGATTGCGGCCGCGACCGCTTCTCTGACCGTGATTCTCGTGCTCACCGCCGACTTTATTTATGCGCGCGCGAATTCGGCGCCGCCGTCAGCGCGTGCGATTGAGGCAGTTGGAGACGTGGTGCGCGTACCGGTGAGCGAGGTACAGGACGGCAATATGCACCTCTTCACCGTCAACGCCGGCAGTCAGTCCATGCGGTTCATGGTCATCAAAAAGCCGAATGGCTGGGGCGTGGCGCTGGATGCCTGCCGGATTTGCGGAGCAGAAGGCTACCGCCAGGACGGCCAAAACGTGATTTGCCGCCATTGCGCTTCAGCGATATACGTTCCCTCGATAGGCAATCAGGGAGGCTGCAACCCCATCGGCGTGCCTGCGCACGTGGATGGAGGAGACATAGTGATCGACATTTCCGCCTTCGCTCAGGCGTCCAAGGAGATACCTCAGTAGGAGCACGAACTATCGTGCGCCTGCTTGCGCGACGACCAATTCCATGTTTCTACGACTCGTGGCCGATTCCTTCGGGCGGCGCCCGCGGCACAAGCTGCTGACCGGCGCGGCGCTGGCTCTCGGTATGGGTGTGGCTACGACCGCGCTCAGCGTGGTGCTGGATGTCGGCGACCGCCTGGCGAAGGAATTCCGCAGCCTGGGCGCGAATCTGTTGGTTACGCCGCAGGCCGATTCGCTGCCCCTGGAGATTGGCGGCGTGGATTACCGGCCGGTGAATGCCGGCGCGTACCTGCCGGAAGCGGACCTGCCGAAACTCAAGACGATTTTCTGGCACAACAACATCATTGCCTTTGCGCCGATACTCGAGGTTCCAGTCAATACTGCAATCCTTCCGAAGACGATAAGCAGCGCATTTACTCCTTCCCTTTCGACGAGTCTAATTGGAACTTGGTCTCAGCATTCGATTTGGACTCCCGATCTCCAGACCCGCTTCGTGACTGGCATTGAAAGAACCAATCCTTGGTGGTCGGTCGAAGGACGTTGGTTTTCGGAAGATGCAGCCGATTGTGTGATCGGAGCCAATTTTGCTCGGAAGACAGGCCGACAGATCGGAGACGCAATCCTAGTTCAAGACGGCGATAAGGGGCAGATTCTTAAGGTCACTGGGATTCTGTCCACTGGCGGCTCGGAAGATGACGCAATTGTCACGTCAATCGCGATCGCTCAGAAGATTTCGGACAAGCCGGGCGAGTATCGAAAGCTGTTCGTCAGCGCGCTGACGAAGCCGGAAGACGCGTTTGCGAGACGCGATCCAAAGGCCATGACTCCGGCGGAGTACGACCGCTGGTTCTGCACGCCGTACATTTCTTCGATTGCGTTTCAGATTCAGCAGGAATTGCCGGGAACGGATGTGCGTGTGATCCGTCGCGTAGCGGAAGGCGAAGGGCAGATTCTCACGCGGGTTCAGACGCTGTTGTGGCTGGTGACCGGGGCGGCGCTGCTGGCCGCGGCGCTGGCCGTTGGTGCTTCGTCGGCGGCTTCGGTGATCGAGCGGCGAGTGGAGATCGGATTGATGAAGGCCTTGGGCGCGGGCTCCGGCATGGTTGGTTTTCTGCTTGCCGCGGAACAACTGTTGCTCGCGCTTGTAGGCGGAGGAATTGGTTACGCGCTGGGAATCGTCCTGGCGCGCATGGTTGGCGAAAAAATATTTGGGGCCGCCCCGGAACCAACGCTTCTTGTTTTTCTGGTTGTGATTGGGCTGGCCGCCCTCGTGACGCTGCTGGGCAGCGCTATTCCGCTGCGGCGCGCTTCGCGCATCGAGCCGGCACCCATCCTGCGAGGCGAGTGATGAGCGAGCTTCGCGCCACCAATCTGGCGATGTTCTGGCGCATCATCCGGCGTCTGCTAAGTGCCAACCGCGGACGGCTGTTCGTTATGCTTTTGGCTCTTGGCGCTGGCGCGGCTGTCACCGCCGCTCTGCTTAATTTGCAAGTGGATGCGAAGCGCCGCCTCACCACCGAATTCCGCGCCTTTGGGCCTAATGTGCTGATCATTCCGAAAGGCTCTTTATCGTCAAGTTCCGAGACACTGCCCGAGTCCACCGTTCATTTGGTGCCTGTAAATCTCCCGAGCGGCCGTGTCGGCGTATCGTCAGCTCTCTACATGATCGGTAGCGTTTCGGTTCCGCAGTCGGGAAAGTCTCTCACCGCCGTTGTAGCCGGGTCCAATCCGTTCGGGTTTCTTAAAGTCGCGGTGGTCTCTTCTTCAACTCCCACGAGCAGTCCGAAAGGACCAGCCCCATCGCGTGAAGACGTGTGCGTGGCGGGCGCGAGATTCGCGCAACAGGTCGGTGCTCAGCAGAACTCAAAACTCGTCTTAACCAGCGGTGACCGCCGCGAGTCCTGCCGCGTCGCGAACCTTCGCCAAACCGGCGGACCAGAAGACGACCGCGTTGAGATCGGATTGCGCGCGGCACAACGGTTGGTTGATCTATCAGGTCGCATCAGCGCGATCGAGCTGATCGTTCCAGGCACTCCTGGCGAAATCCAAAGCTACATTGCTGATCTTCAACGCCAGCTTCCTGATGTTGACGTTCGCCCTATCCGGCAATTCACGGAGGGCGAGGCGAAGATATACAACCGCATCAGCGGATTGCTCACGGGGACGGTGGGGATTGTGCTGCTGCTCACGGCGTTGTGCGTGATGGCAGCGATGACCAACGTGGCGATGGAGCGGAAGATGGACGTTGGCCTGATGAAGGCCATTGGGGGGGCAACGCGAAGAGTGATACGGCTGTTCCTGGTAGAGGCAGTGCTGCTTGGCCTTGCTGGCGGTTTGATTGGTGCCGCGGCAGGCATGTTTCTCTCGATGGGATTGGGCAAAGCCGTTTTTGGAGTGGCGGCGCAGCCGCGGTTGATTGTGTATCCTGTAGCAGTGGGCTTAACGATTTTTGTGGCAGTCCTGAGCGCCTTTCCGCTGCGGCGGCTGGCGAGCATCCGCCCGGCATCGGTTTTTCGAGGTGAAGCGTGAGTTCCGTCGCGCAAATGTATCCGCAAACGGCGATGCAGCAAGTGATGATCGAAAATCTAATCAAGCAGTACGGCCCGCTGCGCGCGCTCAACGGCGTCAGCTTTGGCATCCACGGCGGCGAGTGGGTTGCGCTTATGGGTCCTTCGGGCTCGGGGAAAACTACACTCATCAACATTCTCGGCGGCTTGGATACGCTCACTTCCGGGCGCGTCATCGTTGACGGCGTGGATCTCTCGAAGCTGAGTGAAAACGAGCTGGTGCGTTACCGAGCGGAGAAAGTCGGCTTTGTTTTCCAGCAGTTTCATCTCGTGCCGTATCTCACGGCGCTCGAAAACGTGATGCTGGCGCAGTATTTTCACAGCGTCACTGACGAAGAAGGAGCCGAGGAAGCGCTGAAGCGGGTGGGCCTGGGCGACCGCCTCACGCATCTGCCCGCACAGCTTTCCGGCGGCGAGCAGCAGCGCGTGGCCATCGCGCGGGCGCTGATCAATCAGCCCAAGCTTATTCTTGCCGACGAGCCCACCGGAAATCTCGACGAGGCCAACGAAACCATCGTCCTCCAGATTTTTCAGGAATTGCACCATTCAGGGCATACGATTTTGATGGTCACGCACGACCCGGACATCGCCCGGCAAGCCGACCGGCGCATCGAACTCGCGCATGGTCACCTGCACTTCGACACGGCATTACACGGCCCGAGTCAGCCGCTCAATTGCCCAATGGTCAACACCGCAGACTGCTGCACGTCCGTCTCGACCGACGACGAAATCCGCTTTGACCATCTGCTTGAGCAGATTTGGGTCTGTGCCGAGGAAGGGAAGCCCGCCCAAGCTGAGTGCCTGCGCGCTTCCGGGGCCTCCGGGAAACTCTCGACCGTGCCCGAAGAACCTGCCACACGAGTTCTCTCGCGCATGGCGGAGTTGCACTTAGTCGCACTGCAGAATGGGGAAGCGCTACTCACCCCCATGGGGAGCCAGCGCGCGCGCGACGTTGTCCGGCGCCATCGGCTGGCCGAGCGTCTGTTCAAGGACACTTTTTCCGTCGATGAAACGGAAGCGCACACGCAAGCTTGCAAGTTCGAGCACATCATTAGCCCGGAGCTGGACCAGCGCATTTGCACGTTCCTTGGGCACCCGAAAACCTGTCCACACGGGAATCCCATCCCTCCCGGCGATTGCTGCAACGGGGAGCCGAGGGCCTGACCGACGCTCGAAAACATGCCGACTCCTCTCGACCCGCGCAAAAAGCCGACCAGCGTCAAGATTCACGTTTCCAGCGGCGCCGGTGTGGATATCACGTGGGCC
>QHYN01000030.1 GCA_003224145.1 Acidobacteriota bacterium | reverse complement strand
ATGTCAGCGGTCTGTACAAGCAGTACCCGGAGGTGCAATCGGTGACCGCATCGGCGCGCTTCTCCGCGGTCAACGAATACTTGGTGAATTCGGAAGGTACGGTCACGCGCAGTGGCAAGACCACATACTTTGTGCAGCTGAACGGATCCACGCAGGCCGTCGATGGCATGCGGTTGAGCCGCAGCCCGGCCTACATGGTTGCGCGCCTAGAAGAATTGCCCGCGCGCGACGCGCTCATGGCCGACACGAAAAAAATGTTGGATACGATTATCGCATTGCGGCAAGCGCCCATCGTTGAAGAAGAGTACCGCGGACCCGTTTTATTCGCTGCCGACGCTGCGGACGATATTGTGGCATCCTTGATCGGGCAAAACGTGGTGGGCCACAAGCCGCAACTCGGAAAACCAAACCGCACCACCGGAGCGTTTGCCACGAGCTACAAGGCACGCGTGCTGCCGAATTTTCTCTCCCTGGTGGATGATCCGACGATGAAAGATTTTCAGGGCAAGAGCGTCGTTGGCGGTTACGGCGTCGACAGCGAAGGTGTGAAAGCGCAAGCCGTACATGTCATTGAAAATGGCATGCTCGCGAATTACCTGGTCGGACGGCAGCCGCTTCGCGACTTCCCCGCTTCGAACGGGCACGGACGCGCCGCCGCGGGCTCTGGCCCCGGGCCGAGCCTCGGCGTGCTGCTGCTAAAAAGTTCTGAAGCGCAATCGCCCGAAGATTTGAGAAAGAAAGTCATCCAGATGGTGGCGGACCAGGGCGGGCTGTACGGTTACCGCGTGGACACGCTCGGGCCGGGGAATTCGCCGCGGCTGCTTTATCGGGTGTACGCGAAAGATGGCCACGACGAACTGGTGCGCGGTGCGGTCTTCAGCGAACTGGATACGCGCGCGCTGCGCGCGAACGTGATCGCCGCAGGGAACGATCCGCTGGTGAGCAACCGGCTGAGTGGCGTGCCAACCACGGTCATTAGCCCGTCGCTGCTTTTCGACGAGCTGGAAGTGAAGCGCGCGGACACGAGCAAGGACAAATTGCCGGATTATCCCCCTCCACCCATTCACAAGTGACTGGCGGCTTGTACCTTGTGAATGAGGACGCGGAGCTTGGCAGAAGCCCTCGGCCAGATTGTTTATAAAATGTAAATTACGACGATTCCTCCCATGACGCTGCGCGAAAGACTGGAATGGCTGAGCCGGATGACGCTGCTGGTGTTTATCCTGGCGTCGGCGGCGTTTCTGAGCGCGATCACGGCCATGCGCGTCGCGATTCACGGACGCGAAGTGACGATGCCGAACCTGGTGGGGAAAAATGTTTCCGAGGCGAGCAAGATGCTGCTTTCGCGCGGGCTGATGCTGCGCGTGGCTGACCGAATCTACAGCGACCAACCGATCAACGTGGTGGTGCGGCAAACGCCACCCGCGGGCCTGCTGATGAAAGTGTCGCAGCAAGCGCACGTGGTGCTGAGCCTGGGGCAACGGCAATTGCAGATTCCGCTGTTGGAAGGAAATTCGTTGCGGGCCTCGCGAATCGAATTGCTGCGTCTGGGCTTGCAGGTTGGCGAAGTCTCCGGCGTGACGATGGCGGAGCAGACGGTGGATACCATTGTGATCCAAAATCCGAGGCCGGGCGTGGGTGCGGCGACGCCGCGCGTGGACGTGCTGATTTCGCAAGGGCCACGCGAGACTGCGTACGTGATGCCGCACCTGGTGGGAATGAATGAGATCGACGCGCAGCACCGGCTAGACGTGACGCAATTGCGGCGCAAGGTGAATTACGTTTCGGCGCCGCAATGGCCGCACGGCGCGGTCATTGATCAGTCGCCGCTAGCAGGAGCGCGCCTTCCCGCCACCGCGACGATTGAGTTGACGGTGGCGAATTAAAGAAGCCGACACTTGAATGCGGCTCGGCGCGTGTGATTGGCTGCGAACGGTCACTTCTCGGCCAGGTATTTTTTTGCTTCCGACAATTCCGGCCGCTCCGAATCGGCGTAGCTGCAGAGGGTCACGAGCTTTTCGTAATAGGCACGGGCTTTTTGCGGATCGCCTGCCCGCAGGGCAGCCTTCGCGGCACCGTAGAAGCCACGGTACCGGTTTCGTGCCGAGTCCAGCGAGAGTTCAAATTCCTTGAGGGCCTGCGCGGGCTCGTTCATCGCAAGAAGCAGATCTCCCAAGAGTTCCCTCATTGGCCAGAGCCGGTTCTCCATGGCCACGTCCTTTTGGCTGGCGTCCTCCTGGTCCGCCGCAGAGCGCATCAGTTTTAGGGCTTCGTCCTTCTTGCCCTCTGCAAACGCCACCCAGGCGGCAGCCGCGCTCCGCTGAATCTCCACTTGCTGCGCCCAGTAATCCTGCTTGGCCTGAACCAATTGTTCCTTGATTCGCTGCAATTGCTCCATGTTTTGGCGGGCGCTGTCCAGACCGCCGCTTCGGGCGGAACCCATGGCCCGAGCAAAGTAGGTGATGGCGTCGGCGGCGGGAGTAGTGGGCGCCGGTTGGAGCGCGGCCGCCTCCTTCCATGCTCCGCGCTCAATCGCGTAGCGCGCCGGGATTGCCGCGAGGGCGGTGTAGGGAGCAAGGATTGGTCCCGTGGGATTCGCGGCGCCGATCGCGGCCTGATCTTTTCGAAGCTCGATACTCCGATCCAGTCCGCGCTTCGCCTCCGCATCTTGCGCTCCTTGCAGATAGGCATAAACCATGAAGTCCAGCGCGTGCGCGTAACCCGGAGCAACGGATAAGGCCGCTTGATTGGCTTTGATCGAGTCTTGCCACATGCCGAGCATGGAATAAATGTGAGCGGGCATGTGGAGCGCATGGGGTACGGAAGGGGCAGCCTCGCCGTACCGCCGTGCGGCAGGAAGTCCGCGATCCGCGAGCGGCGGGAAGTCATAGGTATGAATCAGATAGTGGAGAGCGCCGGGATGATCCGGCTGCGCCGCGAGCTCCTTCTCGAGAATCGCGGCGGCTTTTAATTGCCTCGTGTAATTCTTATCAGCGGGGAGAACGGTGATGGCTTCGTCTATAGCAAGGGCATAGAAGATTGCGGCCTCAGGATCGTCAGGATAACGAAGGTACATGTGCTCCATGGACTTCTCGTACGCCAGCACGCGGGTCTGATGGTCGAGCTTCTCCCAGTCTTTGTAATAATTTCCCATTGCCGCAATGTAGTCCCGCTCTCGTTCCGTTTTTGCGGCGATGGCCCTGGCCTTTTCAATAACTTCCCAACCGTCTTTGAGAGCGGCGTGGTCAGGCGGGCCAGCGAGAGGATTTGCGCGCCGGCTCATGGCGATTCCCCAATAGGCCATAGCGCAGGTCGCGTCGGTCTTCGCCACCTCGGCGAAGGCATTGAGCCCCTGCGAATACCAGAAAGAGTGCAGCATGGCGACGGCGCGGTCAAATTGCTGCTGAGCGGCAGGAGTACACGACACAGGAAAATGGACTATGCCCAGCTTTTCGGGGTCCGCGGGGTTGTCTTGAGCAGTCAGCACTGGTATGGAAGAGATCACCAGCAGGATTAGAGCCAGAATCATGCGCGTCATCGCATACCCCGTGTTGAAAGTTGTCGCCCGAGATGGAAGTAAATGATGGTGATTCTAGCACCGTTGCCACTTAAAGGAACGGATGCAGAACGATCTAAGGCTGACTTTGGCCCGCGGCTCTATCCAAATAATGCGTTTCGCCTGCTGCCACGAGCCGCTGCGCCGCAGCTTCGGGTGTGAGATCACGCTGCGGCGAGCCGAGAAGTTCGTAGCCCACCATAAATTTCCGCACCGTGGCGGAGCGCAGCAGGGGCGGAAAAAAGTGGGCATGCAGATGCCACGCTTCGTGGGATTCACCGTCCGTCGGGCTTTGATGGAAGCCCATGGAATAAGGGAAAGCGGTTTCGAACAGATTGTCATAACGAATGGTGATGCGGCGAAGGATGTCGCCCAAGAGATCGCACTCTTCCCCGCTCAATTGGTTGAGCGAACCGATATGGCGTTTGCTGAGAACAAGCGTTTCGAACGGCCACACTGCCCAGAATGGCACGACCACGGCGAACGCTTCGTTTTGGCAAACGACGCGCTCGTTTCGCTGAAGCTCCAAATGCAAGTAATCGCACAGCAGGCACGAATGTTTTTCCGCGCGGTAGTAGCGGAAGGATTCGTTTTCGCGCGCCGGAAGATTCGGCAGCGAAGCGGTTGCCCAGATTTGGCAATGCGGGTGCGGGTTGCTGGCGCCCATCAATTCGCCGCGGTTTTCGAAAATCTGGATATGGCGAATCCACGAATTGTGCGCGAGCGCAGAAAACTGATCGGCCCAAGCGTCAATCACTCCCCGCAATTCGCGAAGGCTCATCCGCGGGACGGTGAGATCATGCCGCGGCGAAAAACACAGGACGCGGCAGATTCCACGCTCTGCTTGTCCCACAAGCAGCCCGTGTTGCTCGTGTTGCAGCGGCTCAGCCTCAGGCAAGAGCGCTGGGTAGTCGTTGTCGAATGTGTAGGTTTCCACGTATTGGGGCGTTTGTTTTCCATTGGCACGCTTATTTCCGGGGCACAAATAGCAATTCGGATCATACGTGACAGCGGGAGCTGCCGGCACTTTTTCCATTTTCCCCAGCCATGGCCGCCGCGTCCGGTGAGGAGAAACCAGGACCCACTCGCTCAACAGCGGATTGAAGCGCTTGTGGGGAATGGAGAGCAGCTTTTCAAAATTCATGATGAAGGTCGAAGCGTGTGAATCTTAGCAGCTTCTCGCGATTCCCTGCCCGCTTATTCTGCTTCAGTTACGGCCTTGCTCGAACCGACTTCGACCTGCCGTGCACCGTCGGCCGCAGGAGTGACGTAGATTTCAGGCCTCAGCCCAGTCCGGGCGAGATACTCCACGGCTACGTTCTGCCGGAAAGCATCCACGGCAGCGGACTCCACCAAATTGATGGTGCAGCCGCCAAATCCGCCTCCGGTCATTCGCGCGCCAATGACGCCGGGCTGCGCGCCTGCAATTTCCGTCATCGCGTCCAGCTCTTTGCAGCTCACTTCATAGTCGTCGCGCAGGCTGCGGTGCGACTCCCGCATCAACGGTCCCAGAGCGCGAACGTCTCCTGCTTCGAGTGCGCGCACAGCGCCTTTGACACGTTCGTTCTCGGTGACGACATGGCGGCAACGCGAAAACACTTTTGAATCCAAAAGTCTGCGGTGCTTTTCCAATTGTGCGGGCGTGACGTCGCGAAGCGCGCGAATCCCCTGCAGAACTGCGCACAGCGTTCGAACGCCCTCTTCGCACTCCGCCCGGCGCGTATTGTATTCGCTCGAACCCAGTTCGTGTTTAACCATTGTGTTGCAGACCACGAGTTGGATTCTAGACGGGAGCTTCACCAGTTTAAATTCGAGAGAGCGGCAATCGAGCAGGAGCGCGTGTGAAGCGCGGCCATGACAGGACACAAATTGATCCATAATGCCAACACGTGCGCCGACGAACTCGTTCTCGGCACTCTGACAGAATTGTGCAAGCTCGATGCGATCGATGGCATTTCCGCTTTGATGCAGGAGGGCAAAAGCCACAGCAACCTCGATGGCCGCCGATGAGCTTAGACCGGCACCGAGCGGAACTTCGCCGTTGATCAGAATACTGACGCCACGCAGCTGCTTCCCTCCACGTTCAAGCGCCCAGGCAACACCCAGCGGATAGTTAGCCCAATGATTCTTGCTGTCGGGGCATAGCGAATCGAGGCTTGCTTCGACCGTTTCCTTGAAATTTTCGGAGTGGATTACAAGTTTTCGGTCGCTGCGCGGGGCGGCGGCTAACCAGCAATAGAATTCAATCGCTGCTGGCAGAACAAAGCCATCGTTGTAGTCGGTATGCTCGCCGATGAGGTTCACGCGGCCCGGCGCCCGGTAAACGCTGGCCGCTGTTCCAAAGCGCGCTCGAAAATCTTCCAGAAGCTGGAGAGGCTTTTCCACGCGCCGTATTATTCCAGATTCGCTTTGAGCGGAGTTGAAGATATTGAGGATATTGTGGTGTCTAAAGACCTTTCTCGATGGCTCGCAGAACGGCTCACGGCGTGACGGCAAAGGCATCGTTGGAACCGGAGGAGGAACAATTCCCCGCTAAAACTCCTGCGCGTCAGCTTTTGTGCCAGTGTACGTCCCACTTCAAATACCGCGTCGTTGCTTCATGCACCGCCGGCGCTACTCTCGAGAAATTTGCCGCCACATGGTGCTCGAATCCACGCTCGCAGATGAACCGCAGCAGTTTCTGCAGGCCGGGAATGCGCACCACACCCGCCCCCCCAAATGTCTCCAGGGGATCGTCCGTAAACTCGCCTTCCCCCACGTAGCCCGACATCTTTCCTTCGCGGTCGTTTGTCGAAAAGCGCGCGAAGCTCATCGGCCCGCTTTTCACGCGTCCCACGCACGTCCCAAACGTGTTCTCCTTGCCCACCGTTCCCGCGATGATTTCCTGAAAATCCATGCGTACGTCGCTGAAGAAATGTTTCGGCAGATTGCTGCAGTGGAAGCACACCGCTTTGTCCGGATCGTCCGCATAATTATTGTTCCAGTCGAGCAGCGCGCTCGGCGTTTGCGACGCCAGCTGCAGCGCGTGCATTCCGATCACGCCCGCCACATCCACTTCGCAAGCGCTCGACAGGCCCTGGTCGCTCATCATGCTCATCACCGTGCACGGTACCACGCCGAAATATTCCTCCAGCGAAGTCCAGCACTGAATCGCGCTGATGGTCACCTCCGTCTCGTGCATCCAGTTGTGGATCACCGCGCCCAACTTGGCCATTTTGACCAGCGCCGCTTCCGGGATGCTGTTCGTCGAAACGTACGCGCGAATGGCCCTGAGTCTTTCCACCACTGGCGCGTCGTTGTCCTTCAGCCGCCCGATTCTCCCCATCACCTCGGAGAGGTCGAGTGTCTCCACCGAGATTCCCGCCGACTCGAGAATTTTTTCGCTATACCGCACTGTGTTGAACGCCGCCGGCCGCGCCCCAATCGCTCCAATCCGGAGTTTCTTCAGGCCCTTGACTACCCGGCACACCGCCAGAAACCAGTCCAGGTCGTTTCGAAAATGCGCAGAATCCAGCGCTTCGGTATGGAATGTGGTCAGCGAGTAGGGGATTCCATATTGAGCGAGGTTGTTGCACGCGGACATTTTTCCGCAGAAACTGTCGCGCCTGTCCCGGATGGTCATCTTCGAGGGTGTGTCTGGCGTCGCCTGTATCAGTACCGGCACCCCCAGGTTCGCCATCCGCAGTGTCTCGGCAATCGCGCGCTCATCACCAAAATTCGGCAGCGTCACTACGACGCCATCCATCTCTTCCCGGTGTTTCTTAAAAAGTTCTGCGCAGCGGACAGCATCCTGGCGCGTTTCCACCGCGCCGTATTTCGTCTCGCTCTCCCCAAGCGCGATGGGCTTGATGCTCTTCGCCGTTAGCGCCGCGATAATCTCCTGCCGGCCCGACCGGGCGAGATGATCCGGGAAAAACCCACGGTTCCCGACAATGACACCGAGCACTGCCGCTGAGTTCGAAGGCTGCTTCATGGCTCCACGTAGAGGCAAATCCTGCAAGCGCTTGCATGGCAGAGATTACTGCCCTTTCTCCAACCTTGTCAAGCGCGCTTTGCCCCTCTCCTTTTCTCGCCGCGCCTGGTTTCTGCGCAGTCTAACCGAAGTCTAACCGAACCGTTACTTCCCGTCTGCCTGAAATCTCCCTCCTCTCGGCCAATGTTTACTCTGGACCCTTCCATCCCCGGGGGCGCTCACGGGACAAAATTTAGATAGAATGTTCCCGCTTGTAAGTCGAGGTGCTCCTAATGGGCAAAAGGCACTCGCTGGCCATGAATCTCGACGCTGTCGCCCAAAAAGCGGCGGTTTCCACATCCACTGTTTCTCGCGTTCTCAACAATCTCGAGGTGGTCAAGAGCTCCACTCGCTCCCGCGTGCTGAAGGCTGCCGAGGAACTCAACTATCATCCCAATCTCCACGCTCGTTCTCTCGCGCGCGGCAAGAGCCGCATCCTCGGCATCATCGTTTCCAATATGGAGAATCCTTTTTTTCTGGACATCTACCGCACGCTCGAATCCGACGCTCACGCCCGCGGCCTCGAAGTCGTTGTCGCCAATACCGACTATCAATCCGCGCAGCTCGTTGCTAGCGTACAGCTCATGATCGGTCTTCGCGTCGCGGGCCTAGCTGTCATTGTTTCAGAAATGGAAGAGCACCTGATCCAGACGGTGGCCAACAGCCGCATTCCTGCTGCTTTCTATGACGTCGGAACTCCGCAGAAGAACATCACCAACATTCGTGTGGACTACCGCAAGGGCACCAAGAAGACCGTCAGCTATCTCAGCTCGCTCGGCCATCGCCGCATGGCTTTCATCGGACACCATTCCACTCTTGGCCCCATCAGCGAACGCCGAAAAACATTCCTCGAATCCGTGCACCGCTGCTCCTCCACTGCGGAAGCCAAGATCTTCGCCGGGCCCGACGGCCTCGATGGCGGCCGCCAAGCCGCGCGCGAACTGCTTGAGTCCGGCTTTCGCCCCACTGCCATTCTTTGCGTCAACGATTTCATGGCCGTGGGCGTCATGCGCGAGCTGCGCGAAGAAGGCCTTCAGATTCCCCGCGATGTTTCCGTCACCGGCTTTGACAATATCAAGCTCGCCGAATTCTGCTCCCCGCCGCTCACCACCGTCCACATTCCTCGCGAAGAAATCGGCCACATCATTTTTGACAACGTTCTCGGCAACGGCCGCGAAAAGCACGACACCGGCCGCGAAATCGTTATCGATCCCGAACTCGTCATCCGCGATTCCACGGGTCTCGCCGCCAAAACCTAGCAGTATTTTGGTGTATCTTCAGGCCGGGCGGCTGGCGATGGCGAACTCTTACGCGAAAACCGTCCAATCGCAGCGGCCGGGCCTACTTCCATACGCGCACGAGCACCACGCCGTGCCGCGGCACATGCGCCGTGTATTCGCCACTAAACGTTCCGAGGTCCTTGTGCAACCACAGGTCCCGAACATGCACGTTACCGTTGAACCCCAAATCCTTGAAATTCACTTTCACTGGATACGCACCGGCCCGACTGAAAAAACCGACCGCCACGCTGCCGTCCGCCAGCGGCTTGGCCCAAACTTCCAGCGGGCCTTCCGCCGACACGCGGTGCCCTTGTACTCCCTTCGGATCCTGGTTCACGGCAATGGCCTCCCTGTTCAAAAGAATCGCCAAGTCTGCGGGAGTCACTTTCGTCAAGTCGTTGCCCGCCAGCAGTGGCGCGGCCAGCAGGCACCACACCGTCATGTGCGTGATGTATTCGTCGCGGCTCATGCCTCCGTTGCCGATTTCCAGCATGTCCGGATCATTCCAATGCCCTGGCCCCGCGAACAGTTCCAGCCCCGCCTGGCCAAAGCCAATCCTTGTCATGGACTCATATCTGTCTTCAATGTCGTCAGTCGTCCGCCACAAATTGCCGCCCACATCTTTACCCCATCTCCACACCAGCTTCCAGCCGTATTGGCACAAACTGTAGACAATTGGTCTCCCGGTTCGCTGCAAGGCGTCGCGCATCTTTTTGTAAACATCACGGATTTGGCTGACGGGATAGACCTCGGACGCACTGCACCAATCGTATTTCAGATAATCGACTCCCCACGCCGCATACGTCTGTGCATCCTGTTCTTCATGTTGATAACTGCCCTCGAATCCTGCGCAAGTCTTCGGCCCGGGCGAGGAATAAATTCCGAATTTCAGGCCTTTCTCGTGCACATAATCGGCGAGCGCTTTCATATCGCCGAAATTTTCATTGGGGCGAATATCTCCCTGGTCATCGCGAGCCCCCTGCCAGCAATCATCGACATTCACGTAAATGTATCCCGCCTCTTTCATGCCGTTTTTGGCGATGGCATCCGCCGCGCCACGCACGTCGGCGGCAGTAACTTTGCATGCAAAATGGTTCCAGCTATTCCAGCCCATTGGCGGAGTTTGTGCGATAGAGGATTGTGCGCGAGCGCTGGAAATCGAAAAGAACAGCAAGGCGAGAGTAGCAGCGAGAATCCGCATGCTCATCCTAAGACCCCCTCGAAAAGTTTTGTCCGCTTGCGCGGACTTCCGTCACGCATCAACATTTATTGCTTTTCTACGGAGAATTTGTAGAGCGTCATCGCGTGGTAGTGCTCGCCCGGCCGGAGAACCGGGGACGGGAATTTCGGCTGATTGGGAGAATTGGGGTAATACTGGGTTTCCAGGCAGAACGCGCTGCGCCGGGTGTAAGCGATGCCGCCCTTTCCTTTCGTGGTGCCGTCCAGAAAATTTCCAGTATACAATTGCATGCCCGGCAGCGTTGTCCAAACCTCCAGGACACGCCCGGATTTGCGTTCAACAACTCGCGCGACAGGGGTTCCGCCACTGGGTTTTTCCCAACTTCGCAAGACAAAATTGTGGTCGTAGCCGCCGCCTAGCTTGATTTGTTCATCGTCCGAATCAATGCGCCCGCCGATTGCAGTCGGCTTGCGAAAATCAAACGGCGTGCCCGCGACGTCGCGAAGCTCTCCAGTAGGAATGAGGTTGGAATCCACTGGCGTGAATTTGTCCGCCTCGATCTGAAGAATATGGCCGAGAATGTCGCCTGAGCCCGGCCCGGCTAAATTGAAGTAGGAATGATTGGTCAGGTTCACGACCGTTTTCTTGTCCGTCGTCGCGGAGTATTCAATTCGCAGTTTATTGCTGTCCATGAGCATGTAGGTCACGGTAACCTTCAAATTGCCGGGAAAACCTTCTTCGCCATCCTTGCTGAGGTAGGAGAGTTCCAGCGACTGGTCGTACTTCCCCGGAATCGCCTTGGCAGTCCACACCTTTTTATTAAAGCCCTTAATTCCGCCGTGCAGGCTGTTTTCACCGTTATTCTTCGCCAGCGTATAGGTCTTGCCGTCCAGGATGAATTGCGCATGAGCGATGCGGTTGGCGTAGCGGCCCACGATCGCGCCGAGATAAGCCTTGTCGTTCTCGTAGCCTTCAAGCGAATCGTAGCCGAGCACCACGTCACCGAGCTTGCCGTTGCGGTCCGAAACTTTCAGAGAAACAACGGCACCACCGTACGTGGTGATAGCGACCTCCACGCCATTTTTGTTCTTGAGCAAATAGAGATCCACCGGCTCGCCATCGGGCGTCTTGCCGAACGACGATTTCGTGATGGAACCTGATTTTGTGGCCGCACCGTTGGCCGTCATCATGGTCATAAGAATGGCTCCCGTGATTGTAATCCAGAGCGGCAATCGCTTCATTTGGAATCCCCCACTCACTCATCTTGCTCAATGCAATATCTCGCAGTGCCAGTCTCTACCTGCGCATGCGCTCTTTCGCCCGCCGGATGATTTCTGCCATGACCTCGCGATGCTTCTCAAACGTGTCATCCACCACGGTAATGGTGGGTATCTGTTCCTCTCTTAGGTTGAGCGTCTTCGGGTTGAACTGACCGAAGCCGGATTCGTGCACGCCGCTGCTGCCGCGTCCCGGCGCGGTAAGGCTGAGATGCTGAAACGCGCGGACATATTTTTTCATGGCCGGAGGATATCCTCCACAGTGAAAAATGTGGAACAGGGGAATAAAACTCATTAGCGCATCGTATGGCATTTCACCACATGCGAGAACGCCAGGAAATCTTTGGCGCAAGCCTTCGACGAGGAGGCGCGTGCCCTCGTGCATGTCGGCCTTGGTATTGTTCTCCCAGCCCCCGGCGATGTCGAGGAAATAAGCGTCGGCATGATAATTCGAAAGGATATCGGTGATTCGAGCCGAGAGCCAATTGCGCCAGGAAGGCACGCCGAGATTCAGATAGGCGCCATTGCCCTCGTTGTGGCGGTCGTTGTCCCAGTCCACCCAATTCAAATTGAAAGAGTCGCCGTCGATTTGATCAGTGGTAGCGTCAGCAAAGTTCTTGAATTCGGGAAGCAGCTTGTTCGCGGCGTTCATGCCGAACATGGGCATGAAATGGAATCCAAGGTTGTGGCCCTGGTCGATCAGCGTTCGGAAGCCTTGCTCGCCGCCGAGACGGGGATCGGGCTTGTAAATCGGATAGTTCCAGTAGTAGCGACCATCCCACGCGGGGAGAAACACGAGAACTTGCCTACCGGGAATTTGCCTTGCCACCCACTCGAGAGTCTTCAAGGATTTTGCAAAGTCGTTGAAGATATATCCGGTCCAATGCATTCCGTGAAGCGAAACGACAAGCGCGATCTCGCGGAACCAAGCGGGCACGTCAGTGCGGCTTTCCCAATCCGGAATGGAGAACGCTTTCTCAACATGCTCGAAGTGCGGGCGGTAGGCGGCTTCGACGCTGTCCGCGCGGCCAACACGCCATCTGGGGCTCTCAATGCGATTGCTTTTTGACCAGCCTTCGCGCTCGTGAATGAGCTCGACACGGTAGCCCTTCTCTCCAGGTTGGAGATAAAACCGGCTCGCGCGCACTTCTTTGAGAAGTGTGGAAAGGAAAAAGAAGTCCTTCTCCCCCGACTGGATGACAAGAACAGGAGAATCCATCCCTGCGGCAACAAACAAAGATCCGCCACCGAAGGGATAGCCAAAGAGCAGCTCGTTATCCTGGGGATCAAAGAATCCTCCGCCGGCCACGGAAATTTTTCCGTGAGGCACGCCGCGAAGAATCGCGGTGATGGATTTGATCGGCTGTCCCATCTCCGCTGTGGCCTGGCACTCGACAAAAGAGCCGTTTCGAATGAGGCGTGCCTGAAGAGAGCCGGGAGCTTTCTGCTCGTCACCGGCCCAAACAAACCCGGTACTGCGGACGTACAGAACGTCAGCCGCAGACTCAACGGTCATCAGGCTCGCATCAGGCGCATAGGCATTTTCGAAGGTGAACACGCGAAAGGAGAACTGTAAGTTTTCGAAGGCAACGGATGGTTCGGGAAAATCGAAGCTGAACTTGAAAAAACTGTTGCCGCGCGGAGGGACGAACACATCGGTCGTATTTGTGAAGGGCAAAATGGAAGGAGATGCCGCGCCAGCGAAGGCGGCAGTGGGCTCCGGCTGAGCGAGGGCAGACCGACCCTTCCACGGGACCGCATGAAAAAGAGCTACGCTGGAGACGCCGGCAACAGTCTTTTTGAGCAGGTCGCGACGGGAGATTTTGTCGTTCATGTCAGGTCCTTTCGGGAAAGAGCGCAGGAGACCGAATCTTAGCTCGCTGATTTGGCTTGCTGGGATTCCAACAATTGAATCAAACGCGGCAAGACGCCCCCAAATTCCGCGGACCGCGGCTGACCGAAGGCGAAATAGATCTTGCTGAAGAGCGAATAAAGCTTGTCGTAGACTCGCTTTGCCGATGGGTCGGGCCGAAACGTGCGGTACTTGGGGCAAATTGCATCCTGCGCCTGCTCGACAGTTGGAAACACGCCAGCTGCGAGAAAAGCAAAGATCGCCGAGCCAAGGCTAACGACGCTTCCCGAGGGAACGAGGACGGGCCGTCCCAGAACGTTGGCATACACCTCATTGAGGACGTCATTCTTTTGTGGGATTCCGCCAGCGTTGATGACGCGGCGGACGGTGACACCATATTGCTCCATGCGGTCGAGAATGACGCGAGTGTGCAACGCCGTTCCCTCGATGGAGGCGAACAATTCGTCTTGCGCGGTAGTTTGGAGATGCCATCCGAAGGTGATGCCCCGCAAGTTGGGATTGACCAGGATGGTGCGATCACCGTTGTCCCAGGTCATTCGAAGCAGACCGGTTTGCCCTGCCCGATACTTTTCCAAGCCCTGGCTGAGAGTTCTTACGTCGGTCCCGGCGCGCGTGGCGATGGATTGAAAAATGTCGCCGACGGCGGAGAGCCCCGCTTCGATACCGGTGCGCTGTGGGTGAACACTTCCCTGAACCACGCCGCAAACTCCTGGGACCAAACGGACCGAAGGAGTTATACCGATGATGCAAGTCGAGGTGCCTATAACATTGACAATGTCCTCGCTGCGACAGCCCGCGCCGATGGCGTCCCAATGTGCGTCAAATGCCCCGACGGGAATAGGAATTCCGGCTTTCAATCCGAGTTGTTCAGCCCAATAAGGTGAGAGATGCCCGGCAAGGTGATCGGACGTAGCATATTCGCCGTCCAGTTTTTCGCGTACACCTGCCAGCAGTGGATCCACCCTGGTGAGAAATTCCTGGGGCGGGAGGCCACCGAGCGAAGTGTTCCACATCCACTTGTGGCCCATAGCGCAAATGCTGCGCTTGACGTTCTTTGCGTCGGTGATGCCGCAGAGCGTTGCGGCAACCATGTCGCAATGTTCGAAAGCGGAGATGAACTTCGAGCGTTTGGCGGAATTGTGGCGAAGCCAATGGAGGAGTTTGGAGAAGCCCCACTCCGATGAATAGACGCCGCCGCACCACTCGATGGCTTCGAGTTTCTCCCGCCGCGCTGCTTCGGTGATTTCCGCCGCCTCCGCCTTGGCGCGGTGGTCGCACCAGAGATAGTAATCATCGAGCGGCTGAAGATTTTTCCCGACAGGAATTACCGAAGAGCCTGTCGTGTCCAATGCGATGGAGAGAACTTGATCCGAGGGAACTTGGGACTTCTGAACGGCCTCCCGAGTGGCAGCGGCCAAAGCCCGCATGTGATCGGAATGGGACTGCGTGGCGTATTCCGGGTCTTCGCGCTTGCGGTGGAGAGGATACTCGGCAAGGGCGGAAGCGAGTAAGCCGCGATTGCTATCTACGAGAGAAACGCGGACGTTCAAAGTTCCGAAATCAACGCCAGCGACTACAGCCATTTCGCTTCTCCATTCGGATGCCTCTCACCAGTTCGCCGGAGCGGCAGGACTTCTTAAACTTTGCGGCTGGGTGAGTACTTGAGGCAATAAATCAGGCCCAAAACAAGCAACAGCGCGCCCCACCAGACATTGGTGTGGTATTGAAACAAAACGACCTGCTTGTCCGGTGTGGGCGGATGGATAAGCTCCCAAACTCCAGCGCCGGTGATCAACACTCCATTCACCAGGAGAGAAACGCCGATAAAAAACCAGATGGAGATTCCGCCTTCGTGCATCTTCATATTCGCCACCGTCCCTTCCCTACCACAAGAGAATGTTCACGATAATAAAAGCAACTGCGACCACCACGGCCCAAAATGCAGGGCGATGATAAACGGGCACAGGGGCTTCATGAGGAATGGCCGTTACACCGTAGACAAGGCCACTGAGTTCGGCGTCACTCTTGGGCTTGGTCATGTAGCTGACAACGACCGTCACGACAACACAAACAATCCAGCACCACAAGGCACGGTACATATTCTCAGCCATGTCGCGTGCGTTGGGGGAGAGAGCGACGTAGCGCAGCGCGGATGGGTCCACCTTCACCCAGGCCCACATCCCGATGGAAGAAAGCGTCCCCGCAAGAAGGCCCCAGAATCCACCGGCAGCCGTGGCGCGTTTCCACAGCATTCCGAGAAGGACGGTGCCGTACAGCGGCGCGATGAAGAAACTGAAAAGAGCTTGGACATAGTCCATGATGCTCTTGAAGTCCATCACCAGATAGGCAGTGCCGATGGAAATGATCACACCGACGACCGTGGACCAGCGGCCCATGGAGACGTAATGCGCGTCCGATTCATTTTTCTTAAGCAGCGCGCGATAGATGTCGTACGTCCAAACCGTGGTGAAGGCACTGACGTTGCCTGCCATGCCGGACATGAATCCGGCAATGAGAGCGGTGATGCCGAGTCCGAGTAGGCCAGGACCACAGTAGCGCGCCAGCATGAGAGGCAAAACTTCGTTGTAGCTGTGGCCACCGGTTGCCACCGCGGTGGTTTCGCCGGTGAGTTTCACGGAGAGGACGGCAAGTCCGAGAAGGCCGGGGAGAATGACGATGAAGGGCACGAGCATCTTGAACGCGGCGCCGATGATGGGCGCCATCTTCGCGGCCCGCAAATCTTTAGCGGAAAGAACGCGCTGAACGACGAGAAAATCGGTGGTCCAGTAGCCAAACGAAATGATGGCGCCAAGCCCGAAGACGATTCCGGTCCAGTGGATGCCCATGGGATTGTCCTTGAAATTTCCGAGAGTGGACCAGAGATGGGTGTATTCGGCCGAGGCGTTGTGTGCGATTTGCAAACGAAGATTGCTCCACCCGCCCGCTTCCACGAGCCCGAGGATGGGGATGAGGAGTGCACCGGCCCAGATGAGGAAGAATTGCAAGACTTCGTTGAAAATGGCGGAGCGCAAACCTCCAAGCGCGACGTAAACAGCCACGGTGATCGAGGAGACCCAGATGCTGAAGTGGATGTCCCAGCCAAGAACGACTTTCATGACCAGGGCCATGGAATACATGTTGATGCCACTCATGAACACGGTCATCAGCGCGAACGAGATGGCCGAGAGGGCGCGGCTCGACTCACCGAAGCGAAGTTTCAGATAGCCAGGGACGGAGTGCGTCTTCGAGATGTAATAAAACGGCATCATCACAATGCCGAGGAAGAGCATGGCGGGAATGGCGCCGATCCAGTACCAATGCGCGGCAAGAATTCCGTATTGATAGGCGGCAGCCGCCCAGCCCATGAGCTCCAGTGAACCGAGATTGGCGGAGAGAAAGCTCAGGCCGGCGATCCAGGCGGTCATTTCTCGGCCGGCCATGAAAAAATCCTCGCCGGTGTTGGCGCGGCGGCGAAGGTACAAGCCAATGGCCAGCACCAGGGCGAAATAGAAGACAATGATCGCAATGTCGACCGCCGAAAGATGTACGAGGGTTGTGGGTGAGCTCGGCACCATCAAGGCGATCATTTTTTCTCCTTAGGTTGCCCGTAGCAGGCGTCCTCACCATGCTTTCGCAGGAAGTGCTTGTCGTGAAGCGAATGCGCAATGGCCGGCGCCTGTGAATTGATGTTGATCGTCATATATGCCATGCGGGCCACGGATTCCAGAATCACGGCGTTGTGGGCGGATGTGGCCGGATCCGCTCCCCAGGTGAAGGCACCGTGATTTGCAACCAAAACGGCAGGAATCGAAGAGTAGTCGAGATTCCGGAATGTGCGGACAATGGCGTGTCCGGTGTTCTCTTCATAATCCCCGGAAATCTCGGCATCCTTGAGTTCCTCCGTGACAGGAACGGGACCATGGAAAGAATCAGCGTGTGTGGTACCGAAACAAGGAATCGGGCGGCGCGCTTGCGCCCAAGCGGTCGCGTATTCCGAATGGGTGTGGCTTACGCCGCCGATACGTGGGAACGATTTGTAGAGGACCAGATGCGTCGGCAAATCGGAGGAGGGCCGCAGCTTGCCTTCCACAACTTTCCCGTTTAGGTCCGTGACGACGAGGTCCCCGCGTTTCATCTGATCATAAGGAACACCGCTCGGCTTGATGACGATGAGCGAGTGCTTGCGGGAGATGCCGCTGGCGTTGCCGAAGGTGTACAAGACCAATCCCTTGCGCACGAGCTCAAGATTGGCTTCCAGGACCGCACGGCGAAGATCAGGCAGCAGCATCGTTTCGTTGGTTACGCTGCTGAGAATGCAGTTTCAATGGCAGAAGGTTTACATTGGAGAAGGGATAGACGAGGCGAAAAACGGCGTAGACCGAGATTCTGTTGAGCGGTACGACTCGCCGGATATCCATGATCCTGACCTGTCTTTCTGCAAGTTTCAGAAAATCACGCGCGTGACAATATCATGCTTTGGGAATGTCTGCCAAGTGCAAACGCTTGCAGAAAATGATCCCTTTAGATGGCCAGTGGCTTCCCTCTGGTGGTGGGGGCCTGGGCCTGCGGAGGGAGAGCGGTCACAAGTGAGTCAAAACGTAAGGTTATTCTGTGCCGCTAAAGAAGGAGACTAATGCGTTCGGTATGCACGCAGCACTTACCGCGCGTTGGCAAGAGTGGCGCGCCCTGAGAGACTCGAACTCCCGACCTTCTGGTTCGTAGTCGAAGAAGGACTTGAATAGCCAAGGCCGCGGCTTCAACAACTGTAGGCATCATTTTCCAATGGATCACCGAATCCTCGAGAATGCGTCGATTTGTTGAATTATCGTCCACCACCAAGATCGACACGCCAGCGAGTTGAGACACGTCGAGCGATTCAGAGGATGAAGCAGCAACTCCTGGGCTGACTTGAACCGTGAAGTGAAACGTTGAACCCTTTCCGACTTCACTCTCGACCCAAATCTTTCCGCCCATCAGACCTACGAGTTGGGCTGAAATCGTCAGACCGAGTCCGGTCCCGCCGTATTTGCGTGTAGTGGAAGAATCTGCCTGGGAGAAAACATTGAAAATCTTATGCTGTTTGTCTACAGGGATTCCGATCCCGGTATCCCGTACGCTGAAGCGTAAGATTGTTCCCTCGACGCCCTGTGCCTCCGTCTGCACATTGACTTCTACTTCGCCTCTCTCAGTGAATTTGATCGCGTTACCGGCCAAATTCACAAGGACTTGACGAAGCCGAGCGGGATCGCCGGTGACGCTAGACGGCGCTTCCGGAGACACGTCAAAAATGAACTCCAAGCCCTTCTGCTGCGCTTTTATCGCAAGTGTCTTGACCACGTCGCCCAAACTCTTCCGTAAGTTGAAGCTCAGATAGTCCAGTTCTAGCTTTCCAGCTTCCATCTTGGAAAAATCCAAAATGTCGTTAAGGAGGGTCAAGAGCGCATCAGCGGATCCCTTGACCATTTGGAGGTATTCGGCCTGCTCGGGGCTCAGTTCCGATTCGAGCACCAGATCGGTCATTCCCATGATGCCGTTCATTGGCGTGCGGATTTCGTGGCTCATGTTGGCCAGGAATTCGCTCTTTGCGCGATTCGCGGCCTCCGCAGCCGCCTTGGCATTACGCAACTCCCCTTCTCGTTCCATTTGGTAGGTAACATCCTGCGCAATCCCGACTATCCGTGAACATTTCCCTTCCTGGTTCAACACAGGAAAGCTGCGCGCGTGGATATTGCAGAGGGAGCCATCTGACCGCTGCAGACGGTATTCGAAAACCCTAGGAACCCCTTGCAGGCACTCTTCAAAAAGGGTGGTTACGTGTTCACGGTCCTCGGGGTGGACGCCATCGAGCCACGCTGCCGGGTTGTCATAAAGCGCTTGGCATGAGCGTTGCCAGATTTTCTCGTAAGCGTGGCTGATGTATGTAATTCGCACCGGTTCGAGAGTTATCACGAAAAATACCTCGGGAATGTTCTCGGCCACCTGACGTAACTGTTCTTCCGTGCTTCGCAGCTCGGCGGCGTATTGCTTCATTTTTTCGAGACGCTGGTGATTTTCGTAACTTACCGTCGCCTGTGCTGCCAGACTGACCACAATCTTTTCATCCTGCTCGCTGAAGCCGACGTCGCCTAGCTTTTCAATCAAATAAAGTACGCCGTAGACTTGCCCGCCAGAGCACAAAGGAACGCCGAGGAAGGACCGTGTGGACTGGTGCGGCGGAGGAAACCCAATCGTGAGCAGATCGCCACTGATATCCTTGGCTCGGTGTGGGCGCAGGTTGCCACACAATTGAGCCAGTACTCCTTCGCCAAAAGCTGGAGCGTTCAGGCGGCTATTGGTTTCGGGATCGAAACCTGCGGTGCAAAAGGACTGCAGCGCGGACTCCGCAGACTTCAAGAGTCCAACGCCCGCATAGCGGGCAGCCGTGAGGTTCCGCGCTGCCTGGCACAGTTTCTCAAACAAGCATAACGGACTGTCTTCCGAGGCCAGTTGTTGCACGGTTTCAAGGATCGCCGAATTCCGGCCTTGGATTTCCTCGAGTTCTAAAATCTTCGTTTCGAGTTTATGAGTTACGACTCGCAGATGCTCACGATCAAACTCGTCGTCCAACGAGACCGGAGATGACGGCGGTGCCTGGCCTAGGGCGGCTTGCACGATCTCCAACACTTTTTCCGGCTCGGATGGCTTTGGGATCGTGAATAAGACTCCACACGCCGCAGCGAGCGCAAGTGCTTCTCGTACATGATATGTTGCGGTCGTAAAAACCACCTTAGTCGCAGCGATTCTTAGGTCGGCTCGCAATTGACGAACGAATTCGTAACCATCCATGGTGGGCATCAAAATGTCCGAAATCACCAAGTCGGGTCGCTCCACGCGGACACGTGCAAGCGCCTCGGCGCCGTCGGAGGCTTCGAGCAGGCGATGGCCCTTATACGTGAGTAGCGAGGTGAGAAATTGACGGCTGGGAGCATGATCGTCAACGACCAGAATTGTTGCTGCGGATATAGCAGCTTTCTGGCCGGACGCTATGGCTGGTTCGGCGTCTCGTTTCGATTGTGTTAATTCGCTCACGTGTTGATTGGCGTCTCCAAGTCAGATGGTGTGTGGTTACTGGCTTTCGTGGAGGGGCCACTCAAGACCTCTCGAATTTTCCGCGCGAGCGCCTTGGGTCTATATGGTTTTTGAATAAACACGACGCCGGGGTCAAGGACGCCTTGGCGAGCAATCGAATCATCCGTGTAGCCCGAAGCAAAAATAACCTTGACGCCTGGGCGAAGCACCAAGAGCTGCTCGGCCAACTCCGGGCCGCCCATTTCCGGCATCACCACATCGGTCAACAATAGATGAATTGGTCCTTCAAAATCGCAAGCACGCTGTAGCGCGTCTTTGCCGGATGTTGCTTCGATGACGGTATATCCGATGCTCTCCAGGTAATCCCGAGCAATTTCGCGCAAGGACTCGGAGTCTTCCGCCAATAAAATTGTTTCGCTGCCTTGAAGTGATGAAGCATCCGATTCCTTTGGATCGGACGAGTGCTCAGATTGTTCTACGCGTGAAAGATAAACCTTGAAGGTAGTGCCCCGGCCGATCTCGCTGTAGACCCAGATGTATCCACCGCTTTGTTTGACGATACCGTAGACCGTCGCCAGGCCCAACCCGGTGCCTTTTCCGAGTTCTTTCGTGGTGAAAAACGGGTCGAAAATCCGCGCCTGAGTTTGACGATCCATCCCGCAGCCGGAGTCCTCCACGGCGATCATCACGTATTGGCCGGGAATCACTTGCTGATGTTCTTGTTTGTAGGATTCGTCAAGCTCGGCATTACACGCTTTAATCGAAAGACACCCGCCTTTTGGCATCGCATCCCGGGCGTTTACAGCGAGGTTTAGCAGCACCTGCTCGATTTGTCCGGGGTCGGCGCAAATACATCCGAGCGAGGGTTCCACGGAAATGGTCAACGAAATATTGTCGCCGATCAGGCGGGCCAGTAGGTCTTGCGTTCGCTTCACAATCTCTTTCAGGTCAAGCACGCGCGGCTGGAGCATTTGCTGCCGGCTGAATGCCAGCAGCTGCCGGGTCAGGTCCGCGGCAGAGGAGCCCGCCTGCTGGATCAGTTCGAGTTTCCGTCTAGCCGGATGATCAGGAGGATGTGTCTCCAAGAGCACGTCTGCAGACCCCAAAATAACTGTCAGCAGATTGTTGAAATCGTGCGCCACTCCCCCCGACAGCTTCCCAATCGCCTCCATGCGCTGGGAAAGGCGAAGTTGCTGCTCCATCTTCTTTCGCCCGGTGATGTCGACGATGGTGCTCGAAACGAGAACACCCTCCCTGGTGACGAGGGGTCCCAGACTGATTTCTGCGGGGAACTCCGTTCCGTCTTTCCGGCTGGCGAGCAATTCCATCCCCACTCCCATGGGCCGCGCGTGCGGCTCCTTCATGTAGCTAGAGCGGAGCCCTTGATGCGAATACCGAAGGCGCTCGGGAAGAAGCGTCTCGACGGTTTTACCAATCAGCTCTCCGCGGTCATAGCCGAACATACAGAGAGCCTGCGCGTTCATTTCAACAATTCGGCCTTTTTCGTCGGCAATGACAATTGCAGTGGGGGCGGTTTCGACCAGGGTGCGAAACCGGTCCTCCGCCCGTTTGCGTTCTTCGATTTCTGTTTCCAACAGACAGGCGTGCTCCTGAATTGTCCGGAATCGATCCGCGTTTTCGAAGGCCAGCGCAGATTGGGCAGCCAGCGCGGTCAAAATATGGGAATCTTCTTCGGTGAACTCCAGAGTCGCAATCTTATCGGCCACGTAAATCCACCCGTATACACGATCCCCAACCTCCAAAGGCACGCCCAGAAAACTGCGAACCGGCGGGTGGTAGACTGGAAGTTCCAGTCCCGAAGGTTCGCCAAACGGGCTGAAAGCGCGTTGAGCTATCCTCTCACTGATCATGGTTTTGAAAATTTGGCCATCGAAGACCGGATGGACAAGTTTGGCTGAGACCTCACGGTCGACTCCAAACAGCGCAAACGATCGGAGATGGGGCCCGTCTCCAGCCAGGATGCCGATCCCGCAGTAGTTCGCTCCGATAATTTTCCTCGCGGCGTTCCCTGCTTTGTCCATGAGCCCGTCCAGACCGCACGAATGCGCCAAATCCAGTGCCAGCTCCAACAAGGAAGCCAAGCGAATGCTGACCGCATCGAGCTCCTTCCCCTTCTCGTAGAAGGCATCGATGAGGAACGGAATGGCGTCTCCGTT
>QHYN01000029.1 GCA_003224145.1 Acidobacteriota bacterium | reverse complement strand
CCTTGGCTGTACCTTGACCATCCTCTCGGCCGGAAATTGCGGAGGCAGATGCTTTTCATCCTGCCTGTAACTTTTCAGAGGTTTGCGACTCATAGCAACAGGGCGGCGGAACGGTGTCAGCCCAGCCCGGTTAGGATGGATTGGCATCCCGGCGAGGTTCTGCATCCAATACAATGTAGAGTACGTAGAATAGTAGGGAAGCTGCACAGCCTGCATTTGTTCGGAGGAGCAAGATGTTGATTCGCAAAGCCGCGGATTTGACGTACGCCGATATCACTCCCAAATCGGTTTACCTGGATCGGCGGAAATTCCTCCGCGCCATGGGCATCGCTGGCGCCGCGGCGGTAGCGGGACGCAGCCTTTTCGAACTAGCCACGCCTGCCCAGACCGCCTTTGCTGGAACAAAACTCAGCGGCCTTGCCAAGAGCCCTTTCAGCACCACCGAAAAGCAAAACTCCTACGAAGACGTCACGCACTACAACAATTTCTACGAATTCGGCACCGACAAGTCCGATCCTGCGAAGAACGCGCAGAAATTCCAGACCTCGCCCTGGACGGTTTCCGTCGAAGGAGATGTTGCGAAGCCCCGCAAGTTCACCATGGACGAAATCCTCAAGATCGCCCCGCTCGAAGAGCGCATCTACCGCCATCGCTGCGTGGAAGCGTGGTCCATCGTGGTTCCCTGGATTGGTTTTTCGTTCCACAACCTCATCAAGCTCGTAGAACCTATGCCGAAAGCGCAATTCGTGGCGTTCCAAAGCTACTATGATCCCCGCCAGATGCCGCAGGGACGCGGGGCCGGCATCGACTTCCCCTATGTCGAGGGCCTGCGCATGGACGAAGCCATGAATCCGCTCACGCTTCTTTGCGTTGGCATGTATGGTGAGACTTTGCCGAATCAGGATGGCGCACCGGTGCGCATGGTGATTCCGTGGAAATATGGATTCAAGAGCATTAAGTCGCTCGTCAAGATCAAGTTTCAATCCAAGATGCCGCCTACCACCTGGAATCTATCCGTACCCAATTGGTACGGCTTCTATTCGAACGTGAATCCCAACGTCGATCACCCGCGTTGGAGCCAAGCTAAAGAGCGCCGCCTCGGCGAAATCTTCAAGCGCAACACGCTTATGTTCAATGGCTACGGCGATCAGGTCGTCAGCATGTATAACGGCATGGACCTGAAGAAAAACTTTTGATCTGGGATTCCCGCGTGCGCGCTCTCCTTACCAGCAAGTGGACCAAGGTTGTCCTCTTCCTTCTTTGCCTAATTCCGCTTGGCGGGCTCATCTGGCGCGGTCTTCATCACGGCCTTGGCGCCAATCCCGTGGAGTTCATTCAACTCACCACCGGCCGGTGGACGTTGCGTTTCCTGGTTTTCACCCTGTGCATTACACCGTTTCGTAAGCTCCTGAATCTTTCCGATCTCATCCGTTTCCGCCGGATGCTCGGCCTCTTTGCCTTTTTCTACGTCTGTTTACACTTCCTCACCTATCTTGGTCCCGATCAGTCTTTCGATCTTGCCGCCATGTGGAAAGACGTGGCCAAACGCCCGTTCATTACGATGGGCTTTCTCGGTTTCCTGCTTTTGGTCCCATTGGCCATTACTTCAACGGCAGGCTGGATTCGCCGCCTCGGCGGGAGGCGCTGGCGGATACTGCATCGCGCCATCTATTTTGCGGCGATCGCCGGCGTAATTCATTATTACTGGAAAGTAAAGTCCGACGTGCGCATGCCGCTCTTCTACGGTGCGCTGGTCGCAATCCTGCTCTTGTGGAGAGTGGGTGCCTGGTTTTCCCGGCGCAGATCCGTCGTAGCCGCAAAGCTTTCGCCGGAGGGCGCCCGCGCCGATACTGCTCGTTGATCTTTGCTAATGAACGTTGTTGGAAGAGGGCTCAGAACTGAATTCCACGCCCCAGAAGCGCGGCGCAGGTGTCAGGAACTCAATTCCCACGCGCTGGCCTTTGGCAACCGGCTCACCCAGGTAGACGATTCTGCATTCCTGCTCTTCCTGCGTTTCCGGGTTCGTCAGCACCAGCATTTCGCCGTTGTCCACTTCGTGCTTCAGGAGCAGCAGGCCGCCGTGAGCGTTCACCACCACCGTCTCGCAGGTCTCCTTGAACTTCTTACGGTTGTGCGTGCGCCCCTCCGCTTGCACACGGATCCGATGGAAGACTCGGCCGCTGCGCCTCGGAGTTGCTGAAGTGACTTCGCTCATAATGCCATCTTCGACCGGGCTCTCCCACAGCGTCAATCTGCCCCTCCGTACAGGTGTTCTTCCTCAGCAACCGCGAGGTCTGGCGCGATCGAAAGCAGGCTAGGCTACCACGTGGGGACGCACACCGCAGCGTGCCAGGACTTCATCCAGCTCCTGTGGCCGAATCGGCTTTGTGAGGTAACCGTCCATTCCCCTGGCCAGGCATTCTTCCCGGTCGCCCTTCATGGCGTGGGCCGTCAGTGCAATGATCGTTTGGTGAGAACCGATGCTTTTCTCTCTCATTCGAATCTTACTCGTCGCTTCAAATCCATCCATCTCCGGCATTTGTACGTCCATCAACACAAGGTCGAAGCTTTCTTTCTCCAGCGCCGCCAGTGCCTGGCGCCCGTTGTCGGCAAGCACCACGCGGTGTCCTCTTTTCTCCAGTAGCCGAACGATCAGGCGCTGATTCACCGGATTATCTTCCGCCACCAGCACCCGCAGGGAATCCGAACCATCACGCGCATCTCCTAGCGAGAATCGGGTGATGAGAGGAATTTTGCCTTCTTGCTCGCGGGCCCCCAACACGCGCGCAATGGCCTCGCGCAGCTCGGATTGCCGAATGGGCTTCAACAAATACGCTGACACTCCCAGCTTCTGGCAGCGCTCCGCGTCCCCGCGGTGACCGGCGGAGGTAAGCATCATGATCGTGGCCGCGGATAGCTCCGGCCGACGTCGGATTCGCTCGACCAATGCAAACCCGTCCATCTTCGGCATGTGCATATCTGTCACAATCAGTCCGAATGCGTCCCCTGCTTTCCGCGCCGCAACCAATTGGGCAAGTGCCTCTTCCCCTCCTTTCGCGGAGACCGGTCTCATTTCCCATCGTTTCAGCATCCCTTCAAGGATCCGCCGATTCGTGCCGTTGTCGTCCACTACAAGTACTCGTACCCCTCGCAAGATTTGGGGCGGGGCAGCGCTCCCCACCTTGATTTCCTTACGATCCGCAGCACCCACTCGCACCGTGAAGTGGAAGTGGCTCCCCCGGCCCTCCTCGCTCTCCACCCAGATTTTCCCTCCCATCATTCGCACGAGCCTTACGGAGATCGTCAATCCCAGGCCAGTGCCGCCGTACTTCCGCGTCGTCGAGGTATCCGCCTGAGCAAACGGATCAAAAATTTTCTCCCGTTTGTCTTCGGCAATCCCGATTCCAGTGTCTGAGACCGTAAATCGCAAGACAAGATCACGCCCGTCCTCAGCCTCCACTTGAACTCTCACCGCCACTTCGCCCTGGTTCGTGAACTTGATGGCGTTCCCGACTAGGTTCAGGACCACTTGCTTCAACCGGGTCACGTCGCCCCGCACCACTTCCGGCACCTCGGGAGCCACTTCACAAAGAAGCTCTAGCCCCTTTTCGTCCGCACGCACTGCGAGTGTCTTCAGCGTGGTCTCCAGGCTGTCCCTAACGTCGAAATCGGCGACTTCCAAATCGATTTTGCCTGCTTCTATCTTCGAAAAATCGAGGATGTCGTTGATCACTGTCAGCAGGGAATCCGATGAGGTCTTTACTGTCTCCAGGTATTCGCGCTGTTCGCGTGAAAGCTCCGTCTCCAACGCTAAGTCGGTCATGCCCATGATCCCGTTCAGCGGCGTCCGGATTTCGTGGCTCATGTTTGCCAGGAACTCGCTCTTCGCGCGGCTGGCTTGTTCGGCGACATCCTTCGCGCGGCGCAATTCTTCCTCGATGCGCTTGAGCGAGGTGATGTCCGTGCGGATCGCAATGTATTGAAACGGCTTTCCTTGCGTGTCGCAGAAGGGCACGATCGTGGTGTCCGACCAGAAGAGACTCCCGTCCTTTGCCCGGTTCTTGACTTCGGCTTTCCAGGACTGGCCGCTTTTTATCGTGCGCCACAATTCGCCAAAGAATTCCTTGGGGTGATGCCCCGAGTTCACAACCCGGTGGTTCTTGCCCATCAACTCATCGTGGCTGAACTTAGAGATAGAACAGAACCTTTCGTTTACAAAGGTAATGATCCCCTCCTCATCCGTCCTGGACACATTGCAATGCTGATCCAGCGCGAACTTTAGATCCTCCAGTTCCCTGAGGGAGGATTGCAGCTTCACCTCGGCTTGTTTTCTCTCGTTGACCTCGAGCTGCAACTCGCGGGTCCGTGCTTCGACGCGCAGTTCCAAATCATCTTTCGCTTCCTGAAGCGCCGTGTCGCGCTCCTGAATGCGTCCCAGCATTTGATTGAAAGAATCGATGAGCTTTCCCACTTCATCGTCGCTCTGCGGAATGGCGCGGAGCTTGTAGTTTTCCTCGGCCGAAATCCTTCCCGCAACCTCTGCCAGTGCCAGGATAGGTTCTGTGATTAATCGGAGCAGGCGGGAGGACACGAAGAGCGTCGCCAGCACCGAAAGCAGCAGAACCAAGGCGGAGATTTCCGTGTACTCGCGCATCTTGGCGCGAAGTGCCGTGAGATCCGAAACGATGGCAATCCCGCCGATCTTCTCTCCTCCCATAGAAACGGTACGATTCAACGTCAGTGCTTCCGGCGAAAATGTGGCCCCGTCCTCTCTCCATGGCGGCATCTCGAACTCGGGTTCGCTTCCGGGCCGCCGGTATTCGGCAAAGATTGTTCCGTGACTGTCGTACAGGCATGCCGCGACAATGTGATGTTCCGCACTCAGGCCCGCGAGTACGTCTCGCGCCGATTTGCGGTCATCGAAGGCCAAGGAGGCCGCGCTGTTAGCTCCCACCGTGTCCGCGAGGGCGGTAAGCTCATCGGTCAAGGCGCGCCGGAAGCTTGTCCGCTCGTAGAGTTCAAAGGCCGCACAGGCAATCCCCAGCCCCAGCAGACTCGTGCATAAAACCACGATAGCCAGTTTGCGTTGAATCGACGGACTCTTAAACGGCTGCATCTCAGTCCCTTCTCGGCCTGCCAATCACGTCTTTTGCGAGAGCCAGCAACTTGGCGCCGATCTTCAACTTGGCCTTTTCCGCGGATTCCAGGTTGATCTCGAAGCGGATTTTATTTTCTTCCAAGGAAAAACCAATCATCCCGCCGTCGTTCACGAATCGCTCTGACTCGCCCACGGTCAAGACTGGGCTTCCTCGGAGATTTGCCAACACCGTGGGGAGCAGTTTTTTCTCACCCTCTCCAATGAACAGCACGTGGCAACCTTGAATCTCACTGATTTGCCTGGCGTGGCGCACCTGGTACCCATGCCCACCCATTTTCTTTCCAATCAAGCTCGCCTCCAGCGCTCCATGAAAAGGGTCTGCACCGATCGTGCAGTAGACCAGTGGGCTGTCGGCTTCTCGGAATGTCCCATCAGGCCAGTCGACGAATTGCGCAAAATGAAATAGAAACGCTGCCTTAACTGTGTACTCGCTTGTCGGAACGCTTTGCGCGGCAACGGATCGAGCGCCCCCAGCATGAGAGAGAGTTGTTAGAACCACTAACGCAATTCGCAACGCGTTCGAGCCAACTATTCGCGACCAAGGCACAAGATGGCTCTGCCGCCACGTGCTTCGCTTTGTGCTTCTAAGATTCACGCATTCTCGCTTCGCGATCAGAACTGCCAGGTAATCTTGGCGTAGGCGCTGCGCTTGATTTGGCCCGATTGCATGCTTCCATTCACATCTTCGAATTCCATGTGGTGGTCTTTCAAAAGATTCTGCCCCACCAAACTCAGTGAAAATCCCTCTCCCAGCTTCCAGGTAAGTCCCGTGTCCAGCCTCGTGTAGGACGGGATCCTCAAATTGCTCAAAGGGCCTTGATTCGTGAGAGCATCCACGTAATAAGCGGACGCATCCCAGGCCAGGCCGCGGCGTAAATCAAAGTGGGAACGAAGTTGGATCATGTGGTCGGCAGAGCTGCCCTCCACGAAAAGCGGGGTTTGCAAGTCGGCGCTTTTGGGCCCCGTGTGCGTATGATCGTTTGCAAATGCGAATCCCGGGCTGAGCGACCAGCGGTCCGTCATCTTCCAGTTCGCCGCGATTTCGAACCCGTGAACTTCCCCATGCATCATGTTCTCGTACATCAGCGTTTGGACTTGATGAGCTGGTGGTGGAGTGGTCTCGAAAAAAGACCCGGAGGGCTCTGTGGTCTGCACGTTGTCCCAGTCGTTGTAATAGGCGGCAAGGTCAATGGAAAGCCGCTGCGAGACCATCGCCCGATAGCCTGCTTCGTAAGCGATCAACCGCTCATCTTGAAAATTTGGATTGCCCAGTAGTCTCAGCAGAGTCGGCGTTCCGCCGGGTCCGGGAAACCCCCCGATGTTCAGGACTAGGTTCGTGTCATTTCGCGATGGCGCTCGCAGTGCCCGGGAAACTGCCGCCCAGAACATGTGGCGGTTGCTTGGAGCCCAGGTCCCGCGGACACTAGGCATGATTTCAAAACCGGTGTAATCGTTGTGCTCCAGTTTGGTGCCCACGGTGAGATAGAGCCGCTGCGGCACCAGCGCGATTTCGTCTTGGACGAATGAGTTGAACAATTGAAGACCGCGGCTGGGAGGATTCATCGCCACCGTCAGGCTCCCACCGATTTGGTCGGCCGTATACCGGTAACCCAGGCCCCAAACAATATCGTGTCGCCCGCCCACAGCGACATGTTGCCGGAAATCCAGATCAAACGTATTCCGCGTCTCGGGGTTCAGCGGATCGCCGCGTCTGTGCTGGTCAAACGAGAATTGCAAACTGGAATCCGAGCGCGCCGAGTAACTGTGGTTCCAAATGGATTCGAGGGACCCGTTAGCCAGGTTGATTTGCTCACTTACGGTTACGAATCCGGGGGAAGTAATGGAGGGAAGCTCGAACCCGAATTCCCCTTCTCGGCCGGTCGAAAGGTCTCCCTCAAACATCAGGGAATCTTTTGGCGACAACGTGCTATCCATCCGGAAGCCACTCCGCAGTCTGTGCCAGCCATCTGCTCCGCTCTGACCATTGAGGTCCAGCATATGGTCCTGGTTGAAATACTTTGTATAGACGCGGAAGTCCGTCTCCTTACCCAGCTTTCCGCCGTATTGGACCATTCCGAATCCCTGCTGGAAATTTCCTCCACCGGCTTCCACCGATGTTCCCGTCGTCTCGGATGCTTTCTTGGTGAAGATGCTGATGACGCCGGTCACGGCGTTTACCCCCCATATCGACCCGCCGGGACCGCGAATTACTTCGATTCTCGCGATGTCGGAAAGGGGAAGATCCAGCGTGTCCCAAAAAACGCCGGAGAAGGTGGGGGAATACACGGATCGTCCGTCCACCATCACCAGCAGTTTGTTCGCGAGTTGTTGATTGAATCCGCGCGAACCGATCGCCCAGGTGCTTCCGTTAATTTGCGCGACATCCAATCCGGGAACCATTCGCAGCAGATCGGGAATGTTCGTGGCCCCCGAACGGCGGATGTCTTCTTGGGTAATGACGAAGATGGCCGCTGCGGTCCTCGAGAGTTTCTGTTCTTTCTTCGAAACCGAAGTCACTTCCACGTTCATCAAATCTTCAATGCTCGTGCTCGTGAGATCTTTCGGTTGCGTTTGCGGAGCCTGTCCCATGACCGGAGGGCTCGCCAACGCCAGCAAAATGAGAATCCTCCAACCGGAGAATCGAGCGCGGCTCACTAAGGTTGGAGCTGCCTGGTTGCACACGAATAGTTCCCCCTCCGCTTTCCTTGCAGCTGACCAGCCAGGAACAAACCACTGAAATGGTGTAAGCGATTTATTTCTGGCAACTTAGGACCACAGCATCTTCAAGAAACCACTCCGTCTGTGCCGCCGCGAAACAACTGTCCCATTCAGGCCGCAAGCGTTTTTCGGCTCTCCGCAAAGTGGTTTGCAAACACCCTCCGTCTCGCGAAAAGCGTCTTGCAAATCACAGTCTTTCACCCGGCCTGCCTTGGCCGCAGATCAAGAGATTGAGAGTCTTGTTTTGTGATCGAAATCTTATGAAACACAGCGAGAGCCGCACGATGGTAATGAGACACTGGCGGGGACACTGACAGCAGGACTCACGCGACATGCCTCCCGGCTGATGCCATCAGATTCACTAAAATTGGTAAGTCAATTTCACGCGAAACATTCGTCCATCCTGCACCACGGACCCTCCGCGAAACCCCTGTCCCACCGGGTCGGCGTAATGCTTGTCGAACAGGTTATAAAGGCTGGCGGAAACTCTCAGCTTTCCCAGAAGATCCTTGGAAGACAGCGTGGCATTGGCCACGAAGGCGCCTCCCAAGGCAGTCTGGAATACCGTGAGCCGCCGGCTGATTTCCTGTCCCTCGAAACTCGCAAAAAGTTTCTTCGGAAGCAACGGAGCGATCAGATTGACCTTCGCCAGATGCCTGGGGGAATTGCTCAGAGGCTCGCCATCAAGCGGACTGTGCGATTCCTGCAGCGTGTACGAGAGACGCCCTTCCCATCCACTTGGCCGCTTTTCACTCAGTTCGAATTCCAAACCTTTGCCATGTACGTCTTCCAAGTTCGAGAAACGAATCAGCCCGGTGCGGGGATCCGTGGTTTGAGAGATCAAACCCCCAATCTGGTTGTAGAAGCCAGAAGCACTTAACGAGGTGTACTTGTGAAAGTACCTTTCGAAGACCAACTCGGTGGTCTTGATGGTTTCGGGTCGCAGAGCAGGATTTGCTTCGTATCCCACAGCATCGTAGTAGAGTTCGTAATCATCGGGTGCGCGAAAAGCCTGCCCATAGAGAAGTTTTAGTGCGGTGTTCTCCACCGGAGTATAGATGAGGGCGAGGCGTGGATTTAAGGTTCCGCCGAAAGTGGAATATCGGTCGTAGCGCAGGCCGACAGAGAGAAGAAGATTTTTGCGAATCGAAAACTCATCTTGGAGGTAAACGGCGGAGACGCTCGAAGAGCGACGGTCATACAAATAAAAAGCATAGGGCTGCAGGTCGTAATTACCTTGAATTTGCTTGGTATTGAAGATTTCCTCGCTGCCGACCGTAACGCGATGTTTTTCCAGCAACTGCTTGGACACGGATACATTAAGTCCCCACCAGTTGCCGCGAGCGTAATCTTGGTTCAGCGTGTAGGGTTGGGCGCCCGTCCCGGAATAGTCGTAAACGTAGACACCGTTGTACCAATACCAGTCGTAATAGACGCCCGCATCGACTTCCCAGTTGTCCTCAAAGGTGTGCTTATACTGCAGCTCGGTATAGGCGCGGTAATCGGTGGATTTGGTTCGGGAGTCGCCGAAGACCGTGCCGAATGAGGCGGTGGGAATGTGCTTTTCCCACGAGTCATAGACGGCGTGGAAGGTGAAGTCTCGGTAGGTGGCGCTGACAAACGTGTTGTGAAATCGGCTCCCGTCGGCATCCCGAGCGATACCGAAGTTTGTGACCGGAGAGTTAAACTCGGGAAAGAAGAGCTGGCGGTTACCCTTGTTGTCGTTGAAACTCTCAGACAGGAGTAGCTCCAGGCCATTCTTGAATTGCTGGCCATAGCTCACGCGGCCCTGATAGGTCTCCTGACCTCCGGCGGACAGCGAGACTTCCGTTCCCTTCAAATCGCGTCCGCGCTTGGTAATGATGTTGATGACCGCAAAAAAGGCATCGGTTCCATAAAGCGAAGACCCGGGTCCACGGATAATTTCCACCCGATCGACCAGATCGACATCAAGGACGAATTGGCCATCGACGTAAGTACCGTCGAACACGTTTTCGTTTACGCGATGGCCGTCAATCAGAGTGAGCACCAGCGTGTTGTAGTCGCTCGGACGGGAAATGCCGCGAACTCCAATGTAAGCGTCTTGCCGGTCGTAGCTTACATAGAAACCGGGCACGCTCCGGAGAAGGTCGGCCAGGGTGCGGTAACCATACTTCTGAATTTCGTCTGTGGTAATGATCGTAATCGAAGAAGGCGCCTCGGTCACTTTTTGTTCGAACTTCGACGCGCCATAGACCGTGTCCACCTTAAGATTCATCAACTCCTCAAGGCTAAGTTGACTCAAGTCCTTCGGGGCTTGTTTGGCTTCTACGGTTCCCTGGCCACGAGTCGGTAGCGGCGATACGCCGAGTGAGAGCAGCAACAGCAGGACTGCGCTTCGTCCGGCGCGGCATACTGCGGACGTTTCCCGTAGACCCCTCTTTCTGCGATCAGGCAGCTCAGGTTTAGACACGGTTCCCCCCCAAGCGCCAAATGCGCACGATCTCGTCCAAAGGAGGAGCCGCGGACTTCGTCTTAAACCTTGTTGTTTCAATAGAATAGTGAGAGGAATCTCCCCGGCGTACTGCGCCTTACTGAACCACACTGACTCCTTTGCCCCGAAATGGGGCAGCCAGGTGAATCCTCCGGTAGCCGTGGCGGCCATGCTTATTGGCCAGCGCGATGATGTCTCACGTCCGCGCATTTTCTTCCCTGGTCTTTGGCGTCGTACTCGCTTGTGTGTTGGGCGGGCATGGTCCTAAAATAGAAGCGCGGCCACGGGCAGGTCATTCGCAACTCCGCGAGCATTCCACTGCCGCAATTTTCGCTTAACCTTGCGTAGGATATTGGAAAGGACTCATGTCCCCTGAGGGCCTCTTATGAACCTTGCTGAATTTATCGAGGGTCGCCGCGATCAGCACCTGGCGGAACTCTGCGAATTTCTCAGAATCCCCAGCGTTAGCGCCAAGAGCGAGCACAAGCCCGATATCGAGCACGGCGCCCGCTGGGTGGCCGAAAATCTTCGGGCCACCGGGTTTAAAACGGTTCAGATCGTTCCGACCAATCTCCATCCGCTCGTTTATGCGGAAACCCTGGAAGCTCCCGGCCAGCCCACGGTCCTCTTCTACGGCCACTACGACGTCCAACCTCCCGAGCCTCTCGATCTCTGGACCTCTCCGGCATTCGAACCTACTGTTCGCAATGGCAATCTCTTTGGGCGCGGCACCGCCGACGACAAAGGCCAGGTCCACATTCATCTGAAGGCATTCGAATCGCTCCAGAAGGTCAATGGCAAGCTTCCCATCAATGTCAAGGTGTTAATCGAAGGGGAAGAGGAGGTCGGTAGTGTCAGCCTCTGGGATTACGTTCAGAAGAACAAGGAAAAACTGAAAGCAGACGCGCTCATCGTTTCCGATACTTCGATGCTCGGCAAAGGCGTCCCTTCTATCACCTACGGTTTACGCGGCCTGAACTATTATCAGATTGAACTGACGGGACCGGAGCGCGATTTGCACTCCGGCGTTTATGGCGGCGCTGTTCCTAACCCGCTCACGATTTTGACCGAACTTTTCGCCAGGCTTCACGATAAGAATTTTCGGGTCACTGTACCCGGATTCTATGACCAGGTCGCCTCGCTTTCGAAAGCCGAGCGGAAAGCCCTCAATGCCTTGCCTTGGAAAAAGAAGGACTTCGAAAAAGCCGTCGGCGCGCCCGGCTATTGCGGAGAGAAGGGCTTCACCACTGTCGAAAGGCTCTGGACTCGGCCGACCTTCGAATTGAACGGCATCTGGGGCGGCTATCAGGGAGAGGGTGCCAAGACGGTCATTCCGTCCAAGGCTTTTGCAAAATTCTCAACTCGTCTCGTTCCCAACCAGAATCCCCAGAAAATCGCCCAACTCGTGGAGAAGCACGTTCGAAAGCTGCTGCCGAAGACAGTTCAGTGCAAATTTGAAATCCTGAGCATGGGGAAGCCTTGGGTCGCTCCCTTCCACAATTCGATTTTCCAGAAGGCGCAGACTGCCTTGGAAAAGGGCTTTGGGAGGAAAGCCGTGTTTATTCGTGAGGGCGGCTCGATTCCCTTTGTCACCCAGATGTATGACACCTTCAAGGTGCCTTGTGTTTTGATCGGCTTCGGTCTACCCGATGAAAATGCCCATGCCCCCGACGAGCACATCGCTCTCGAAAACTACTTCGGCGGCATAAAGGCCATTGCCCACTTCTACTCCGACCTCGCCACGCCGTAGGCGGGTCACTCTTGCAGGGGCGCAGCATGCTGCGCCCCATTTGCCAAAACTTCAGCCCCCTGTCTCCTGCCTCCGAATCAAGCATGGAGCATAGCATGGCGGTTGCAACGCTCTTTCCGGGTTCGGGAACGCGCCAAAGCCACGATTTTACGAGGGATTTCCACATGCCCGCGAAAAAAGTTCATTTTTCCAGCCTTTTTTGCGATTTTTCCTTGCGTTCTCCATTTTCCTTGGCTATAGTCCTGTGCGGCCCGAGTTTTTCACGGAAAAACAAGGGGTAGCGAGCTCGGCGCCTGCTTCGATTGCATCGGAGTGTAAAGATAATTCAGGAGGATAAGCAGACTAGATGTCCAAGCCACTGAGCAAAACGAAAGTCGTTGGGCACATCGCCGAGAAACTCGGCACACCGAAAAAAACCGCCGCTCTCTTCTTTGATGAGCTGTTCAAGCTCGCCGTGAGGGAAGCTAAGGGCGGCGCGGGCAAGTTCGTCATCCCAGGCCTCGGCCGCGTGGTGAAAGCGCACCGCAAGGCCCGTATGGGCCGCAATCCACAAACCGGCGAGGCGATCAAGATCAAGGCGAAGACCGTGGTTCGCCTGCGCCCGTCGAAAGCGTTGAAGGACGCGGTACTGAAGTAATCAAGCTTTAGCAGAGTTTTGGCCCCCGGGGGCCTGAGCGATCAGGCTCGCGGGGGCTTTTTCTTTCGCCCACCGTTTGCAGCGGTCCGCGCGAAGAAAAATCACACATTCGAACTTTCCAAAAGCTATTCCTGCCAGGATGTTCTACAGTTTTTCGCATCCGTTCAGAGGAAACGCCCAGCAAAAAGATTTATCCCTCGATGGCCGACGCCTGGTTTTCCTTGACTGCTCCCACTTCCAATTGAAAACTGAAATTGGAAACTGGAAACTGCCGAGAGACTGCGCGCGGAAGAATCCATTCCACAAAATCAGAGCGTCTTCACGTAGGCGACGACGTCCTTGATTTGCGCGGGTTCCAGCGAATCCTTCATGCCCGGCATCAGGGAATCGCCGTTTTCAATCCACGTTCTCAAGGATTCGGTGGTGACCTTGTTGCCGTTCACCGTGAACGTTCCGCGCTTGGAAATGCCTTTCAGCCCGGGGCCAATTTTTTTCTGATCACTGTCTGCGAAATGGCACATGGCGCATTTCTTATCGAACACTTCCTTACCCCGCGTCACGGATCCCGCAGAAGCGTGGCTCGCCGCTTTTTTCGGCGCCGTTTTTCCCGGCTGGTCCTGCGCCAGGAGTGCTCCAGCCACAGCCAGAATTACGATCCCAAGTAGCAAAAGATTCCGCTTCACGATGCCCCCTCGTCTTAGCGAATGGTGATCCCGGCAACGCCGGTTCAAGCTTTTTTCCAACTCAACCATTTTCTCCGTTTGGCCCGCGAATTTCCACTGCCTTACCCGTCACAAAGTACAGGTTCCTTCCCTGCACGCCCTAGCGTTCGTACTTTTGACCCCGGCAAAACGTTGTGTTAACTATGGGGCCATGAGCATGGAGACCCTCACGCGGGCGTGGGAAGTGTTGCAGGATGCTTATCAAGCGCAGATGGAAGGCGACTACGACCGCGCCATCGAGCTCTACCAATCGTCGCTCGAACTGCATCCCACCGCCGAGGCGCACACGTTTCTGGGCTGGACCTATCATTTCCAGGGGCGCATCGACGAAGCCATCGCCGAATGCAAACGCGCCATTGAGCTCGATCCCGATTTCGGCAATCCGTACAACGACATCGGCGCGTACCTGATCGAACTGGGCCAGTTCGAGGATGCGATACCGTGGCTCGAACGCGCTATCGAGGCGCGGCGCTACGAGCCGCGGCACTTTCCGCATTACAACCTCGGCCGCGCGTATCTCGGCAAAGAGATGTACAGCCAGGCGATGCGCTGCTTCCAGGAAGCCCTGGAAATCGAGCCGCGGTATTCGCTGGCGCAGCAGGCGCTGGCATCGCTGCGCCGCATGGTCAACTGAAAAAAGTAATCCGTTTTTAGTTTTAAGTTCTTAGTAGAAAGAAAGCAATCCTCCGATCGTCGGTTCGCATTTCGCGTTCCGCTCACATAAGACCTTTTCCCCCGCGCATCGGCTGGCTTCATTGTGGTGACTCCGGCGCCGACGGTTTGACGACGCGGTCGTAAATCCACAACAGAAGAACCGTAAGAAGGCCGACGGCGGAGATTACCCACCAGACGCGCTGGGGTTGGCGCGCAACTTCGCCGAATTGATGCATGACGCGTCCGCCAAACCATCCGCCGAGGATTGAGCCGATGCCGATGGGAAGAAACGCAAAGCCCATATACGTGCCTTGCTGACCAGGGGGCGCCAGGCGAGAAATGTATTCGTAGTAGCGCGGAGCCTGAATCATTTCGCCGAGAGCGAGGACCAGAATGGAGAGCACCGCCCCGAGAATCGTGGGTTGAAAAGCCAGGACGAGCCAGGAAAGAGACGTGACGAACGTTCCGAGAATCACAGCATGAAAGGGAGGGATTTTGCGGATCAAATAATTGATCAAAACTGTGAAACAGATGACGGCCAGCCCATCGGTGATCAGGATCAATTCGACGTCGGCCCCGGCGCTGATATAGCCGTGGATGTAGCCGGGGAGGGTGATGTACTGCTGCCAAAAGACAATCCAGTAGCCGGTGAAGAGCAGAAGGAACCACATGAACCGACTGATACCGGCGAGCACAAGCACGAGAAGCCCAACCCAGATCCACAGAGGGACGGCCAAGTTATGGAAGAAGAACATGGAAATGCGAAGAATCAAAGCAATCAGCAGCACGGGTAGCACCAACCGATAATTGCCCAACACAACGCAAAAATTCTTCACTGTCTGGGCAATGCTTGGCACTGGCACATCGCCCGGTTTCCTCGGGTCTCGGAAAAAGAACAACACCACAAAGAACATGGCGAAAACGCTGAGGGCGGCGACGCGGAAAACGTTTTCGACGCCGAGATGGCGGCGGGCCCAAGAAGCGACATACGGGCCGGCAGCGCCGCCGATGTTCACCATGGTGTAGTAAATGGAGTAGCCGATGGAGCGGACATTTTCCTTGGAAGCGCGAGCCGTCGTTCCCACGACGCAAGGTTTGACGAGCGAAACCCCCAGCGCCGGCAAAATCAGGATGAAACCGACAAAAATCGCCGGTGGAATGGCGGCCCGCACCGGAGCAAGCCACGGCGCGCCCAGCGACCCCAGCAGAAAGTAGGCGGCTGCGAGGATGAGATAGGCGAGCGAAAGGGCGCGGCGAAAACCAAGCTTGTCGGCAACTGCGCCGCCAAAGATGGCGAGGAACCAAACCATGCCGCCGAAAATGCCAGCGAGTGTGCCGGTCTGCTCGGTGGGGAAATTCAGCTTCTCGTGAAGATAGTTGGCGAGAGAAGCGAAAGCGCCGTAGTAAGAGAGGCGCTCGAAGATTTCGCTGATGTTGGCGACCCAGAAGGGCCGCTCGAAACCGGTACGGATCTCGTCCAGACGCTGGCTGAGGCTCATTCCTCCCCCTGAGCGAAGCGCAGCGATTGTAAAGGAAGAACGAGGTAAGGACGTAAGGAAGTAATGAGATAAGGAAGGAAACGAGGTAAGGAGAACAGTCCCGACCTGGTCGAGGAATCGTTGGAATGTTTGAAAGTTGAAAGGAAAGCAGGCATGCGGAGATGCGTCCATGCCGGTTCGCAAGCTCCGGCCAATGAGAGATAAGAGCGGTAGGGATACCCACCCCCGGGCAACAATGCAAAAGTTTGAAAAGAAAGGGGTTCTGGGAAGAGCATCGTGGAAGTGGTTGAAAATAAAGGTGCAAATTTGCAGGGATAAGCTGCAAAAGAAAAGGAGGATTTAACGCAGAGACCACAGAGAAACGCAGAGTGCGCCTAGAGGAAAAATGCGGGTGACACCCGGCAGTTTTCGTAAGAGCAGATTCTAAAGGGCTTACAGACGTCACAGTTTGTAAGTGCAGAATCTAAAGGAGTTGTGGTGACGAGTTTTTCGTCACGTGACGGGCCAAGAGTGAAGTAAGGAAGCAAAGAGGTAGGGAAGTAAGGAAAACGAAGGAGGCCTAGCTGTTGGGGAGGAGTGGCCGGGGAGGGAAGTTCGCTGGGACGGCAGCCCTGGCGACTTATTGGTCGAGAAATCACGACCCATGCTAGCATATATTATTATGTTTGTCAAGTAAAAATAAAGTATTTCTATTGAGCAAGTTACGGAATCGTTCGAATGGGCGCGTAAGAGAAAACAAAGGGGTAGAGCGCGCAGGGGCGGGGCAAATGTTGGAGGGCGGGGTGAACGGCGCTGGGGATGCAAGTCGAACAAGAAAAAAGCAAGGTCAAAACACGTACCCTTTGCTGAACCAAACCCCAAAGGGGTACGCGGCCCAAAGTTTCCTCACCACGTTAAGGGTGCTCCACCCGCCGACGCACGAGCAGATTCCCGGATCTTCTGAATCGCGGCTATCGCATGCGCACCCAACCGCGGATCGTCCGAAATTTGGCGCAGTAGGTCGATCGTACCTTCGTCGCCGATGCGACCTAACGTCTCTATGACAAATTGCACCACGGCTTCATTGTGACTGCCGCCCCATCGAAAGATAGAGGTTAGGGATTTCCAGTTTTTCAAACTAAGCTCTAGTAAGCTCTTTGCCGCGCGCGGACACTGCGCCGTCAAATCGAACTCCTGCCAACTGTGATGGTAGATCAGCGCAATGCCGTGGTTCAGGCTATACAATGCATCTGCAGCTGCCAGGGGTGCATCTCCCATAAGCTGTTCCCACAGAGCTTCGATGCGGCCGCTGCGAAGAGGAGGGTCCCTCCTGGCGCGAAGCACCCAAAAGAGAATGTCCCCAATGATGTGCCACGCTTTATAATCCGGCGTGTCCGGCCCGCTATACATTGGCGCTTCCTTCATAAACCTCCGCTGCCGGAACGTGAATCAAAGCTAACCGGATGCGCCCCCCGGCGGGGTCATCTATCTCGTACTGAGCCACCAAAACCTTGATGTACCCGCCGCAGTATTTCTTCAATTTGTCATTCACGGTCTTTGCGTCCCGAAGGGCCGCAGATGCTTCCGTGCTAATTCCCACCCGCCGACGGCTTGTGTCCTCGATCCCAAAGACAATGTGTCCGCCGGCCGAGTTCGCCATCGCTAGAACATCTTTTGCCAACTCTACCCGGTCTCTAGGTTTCTCTAGGTCTATAGTCTCTTTGAAGTCGAGATCGGCAGTTTCGCAGGGCGAGTCGAGCAGGCTCAAAAGGCGCTTGAGGCTTAGCTCTGAAGCAGAGTCTTGGGACATGCGTCGTGTTTCCTGGACTTGCGTCCAAAGTATCATCTCACGATTGAGCAGCGAGGGCCGCTGTGGCAAGGTAAGCGGTGAAGCGGGCCTGCGTGACTGCGACCTTAGAGGAGGACCAAGCCGCCGCGGATGCCCAGAGAGACGGCTTCGGTGCGGCTGGATGCGCCGAGCTTGCCGAGGATGGAAGCGACATGAAACTTGACGGTGTGATCGGAAATGCCGAGCTTGGCGGCGATTTCCTTGTTGCCAAGGCCGCTGGCGAGCATCTGGAGGACTTCGCTTTCGCGGGGGGTGAGTGGCTCGACGAGTTCGTCCAGGGGACGCGGCGCCACAGAAGCGGCGGGCACCGCGGAATGGACGTTTGCGGGATGCAGCACCACAAGCCCGCTGGAGACGGCTTGCAGAGCGGCTGCGAGTTGGTCGGGAGAAATATCGTTGGGCAAGACCGCGCGAATGCCCGCACGAAGCGCCTCGGCGGAAGCAGCTGGAGACGCGGCTTCGGCAAGAAGGACCACATTGAAATCCGATGCCAAGCCCGAGGTGATGACGGAATCCAGGAGCGATTCGAATGGCTCGCCCGAGGAATCCATGAGAATTGCGTCCACGGCCGCATCGGGAAGCTCGCCGACCAGGGCGTCGATATTGGGGGCGGTGCCTGCAACTTCGAAATTGCGCGCGGCGAGGAGATTTTCCAAGCCGGCGCGAGCCAGGGGCGAAGCAGCGACAATGAAAACACGGTTCACGCCGCGACGGAACTCCTGGCTTGCAACGGGTTTCCGAGTTGCACGGTGACCCGGCGGATCCGAGTGTAATCGCCGCGAAGAAATTCGACGCGCAAAACGCCAGGGCCCGTTCCACGAAGAGCGAACGCCAAGTCTTCAACTGCAGTGAAAGGTTTTTCTTCGGTCCCTAGCAGGATGTCCCCCGGCAGAAGCGAGGCGAGTGCCGCGGGGCTGCCCGGTTCGACTTCAAGAATGACGAGTCCGAGGGTTTTGCGACGAAGATCGGAACGCGGAATGAGCGCAGGATGAACGGTGACGCCCAGCCAGCCATCCGCAGGTCTGGCGGAGAGAAGATCGCGGACCGCATTGCTGGGGATGGCGAGCGCCAGCCGGCCTGCGACCATGGTGTTGATGCCGACGATCCGGCCGCGTGAATCGGCAAGTGGACCGCCGGAGTTTCCGGGCGCGAGGCGCACATCGGCCTGAATCCAGGACTGCGTGCCCAGGCCGCGTATCGGGCCAACGCCGTGAATCACTCCCGTGGCAAGCGCGCCGACGAAACCCATTGGATTGCCGATGGCGATGGCAAGCTCACCGGGCCGCACGCGCGAAGAATCCGCAGGGGACGCGGCGGGCAGACTTGCCGCATCAATGCGAAGTTGTGCGAGATCGCGGCGAGAGTTGCGCGATTGCGTTACGGCCTCGAATTCACGGCCGTCCCAAAGTTGAACGATGGGATGAGAGCCTCGAACGACGTGGGCGTTGGTCACCAGAAGACCGTCGCTCGACCAAATAATGCCTGAGCCGGAGCCACGGCCCCCGGCGTGAATCAGAACGGTTGAGCGGCGAAGCTGCTCGGCGATTTCTCCGAATCCGGGTACGGCCATGTTAGTCGGCTCCATGCGCGCGTTCGCCGACGACAATGCTGGCTTCCTGGAGGGCGCCGCCGCGAACAAACTTGACGGGAAGCGGCTTGCCGATCGATTCGGCGGCAAGTTGCGCGTGAATATCCTCGAGCCGTGTGACCGGGTGACCAGCGAAGGCGACGAAAATATCGCCGATGACGATGCCGGCTTTGTGCGCCGGACCTTCGGGTTCGACGTCGAGAACAATGGCGGCGGCCTTCTCGCTGCGTTGTAGGGTTTGACGAAGCGCATCGGGCAATCGCACGGGCTGAAGGCCCACGCCGAGGTAACCGCGAGGAATGCGGCCCTTTTGCAGCAGAGTATCCACAACGCGGTTCACCGTGGGCGCGGGAACAGCAATGGCGCCAAAGTGCGCGAAGCGAGGAGTGGCAATGCCAATGACGCGGCCATGCGCGTCGATGACCGCGCCGCCTACGGCTGTCGGCTGCAATCCAACATCGAGGCGGACGTAGGGAGCAAAAGCTGCACCGGTCCAAGTGCGCCTTTCGGGAGCAACGAGGCTGACTGCGCCAAGAGCGGCCACGGGACCGCTGGCCCGCGTGCGCCCGACCACGAGAGCGAGGCAGCCCGGTTGGATCAAAGAGACCTCAGCGGTTTCCGCGATAGGCGAAGCGGCTTCGGCGCATCTGAGAACGGCCAGGTCAGTTGAAGAATCACGGCCAGCAAGGGCGGCGGCGACCACGCGGCCATCGGGCAAGGTGACTTGAATCTCTTCGTCACGGCGTAGCGCGTGCTCGGCGGTCACGATGACCCCGTTGCGCCACACGACGCCGCTGGACGAACCGCGGGCCTCCGTATGAACGGCGACAGTATGTGCAGCGGCGCGGTCGGTGGCCTGCGCCAGCGCGTTGGATAGGGCGATGAGTTCTGCGGACATTGGGGAACCTCCTTGAACAAGATGCCGCAGAGGCCGGAGCGATTACATCCGCCAATTGGCTAGGTGCGGACCCGGGAAAAAGGAGAGTAATATCGCCCTCGCGAACGGAGACCGATGGGATTGCAAACTGCGATTCATGAGAGTAGGCTCAGCCGAGCCTCATCCCCACCAACGCTTCCATCCTGGATTCCGTGAGGCGGGGCCCCATCTCCGGAGGTACCGCAAGGATTGATCCGGAGGAGGAGGACAAAATGCCAGCCGACCCCAAGAGCATCGTTCGGCGCCTCTATGAGGAAGTGTGGAATAAAAGAAAACTCCAGCTCATGGGTGAGCTGGTTTCTCCCAGTCACGCTCTCCACGGTCCTAACGTTTCCGGTTCGTCGATCGGTCCGGAAGCGTACAAACGCGTAGTGGCGTTGTTCGTTGCAGGCTTTCCCGATTTGCGCTTCGCGATCGAGGACACGGTCACCGAGCAGGATAAAGTCGTTGTCTGCTGGACTTTATCCGGCACTCATAAAGGCGAATACATGGGCATCCCCGCGACGAACAAGAAAGTATCGGTGGGGGGAATCACCATCCATCACATTGCCAGCGGAAGGATCATGGATTCCTACTCGAGTTGGGACGTGTGGGGCATGATGCAGCAGTTTGGGGTGCTTAAAGGGCTCGGACAACCTCAGAGCGCTTCGGCGCGCTGAGGCGCGATTGCATCGTCCTGCCGGCCGGAGAAGGGTCCAACCCCGAAGTCGCCACGCGCTGAAAAACACCGTAGAATATCGTCCGCAATAAAGAATTGAGCCATTCATCTGCGCGTACCGAACGCACAGAGAGAACAGAGGCACCGAGTCGCGTGAACAAGCCCAAAGCCAAGAGCGCTGGCCCGCTGGTCGGCATCATCATGGGTTCCGGCTCCGACTGGGATACCATGAAGTTCGTCTCCAAAACGCTCAAGGCCCTCGGTGTTCCACATGAAACACGCGTCGTCTCTGCCCATCGCACCCCGGACCTCCTTTTTGAATACGCCTCCAACGCGGAAAAGCGCGGCATCGAAGTCATCATCGCCGGTGCCGGCGGCGCCGCGCATCTTCCCGGCATGACTGCTTCCAAGTCAGTTCTCCCTGTCCTCGGTGTTCCTGTCGAATCGAAAGCCCTCAAGGGGCTCGATTCGCTCCTCTCTATCGCGCAAATGCCCAGCGGCGTCCCTGTCGGCACACTCGCCATCGGCAGGTCCGGCGCGGTCAATGCCGCACTCCTTGCCGCCGCCATCCTTGGTGCAAAACATCCGCGCCTGCGAGAAGCTCTTCGAAAATTCCGGACCGAACAGACCGGTCGGGTCCTGGCGCATCCCGATCCTTCGGATGCGCAGTCCCCAAATAAAAAGGGGAAGCGCGCGTGACCATCGGCATTCTCGGCGGCGGTCAGCTCGGCTACATGCTCGCGCTGGCGGGGTATCCGCTCGGCTTGCACTTCCGGTTTCTCGACCCCTCCCCTGAGGCTCCCGTGGGCCGTATTGCCCAGCGTGTCACCGCCGAGTACACGGATCACTCTGCCCTCGAAAAATTCTCCAATGGCCTCGAGCTCGTCACTTACGAATTTGAAAACGTTCCCGTGGGAGCCGCGCGATTCCTCGCCCAGCGTGTTCCCGTCTATCCTCCTCCGGCGGCTCTCGAAGCCGCGCAGGATCGCCTGGCGGAAAAGGGCCTGTTCCAGAAGCTTGGAATTAGCACCACGGAATTTCTACCCATTTCGAAGCCCAGTGAGTTCGCCGCGGCCGTCGATAAGCTCGGCCTTCCCGCCGTCCTCAAGACCTCGCGCATGGGTTATGACGGCAAGGGCCAGTGGATTCTTCACACCGCAGAACACGTCGCGAAAGCCAAGCCCGAATTGCCTCCCGTAAAACTGATCCTCGAGCGTTTCGTCCCCTTCACCCGTGAACTTTCCGTCCTCGCGGTGCGCTCTCGCACGGGCGAAACCGCCTTTTATCCGCTCGTCGAAAACCACCATCGCGGCGGCATTCTCCGCCTTTCTCTCGCGCCTGCCCCTCGTCTCGAAGCGTCCATTCAACGCGCCGCGGAAGACGTCGCCCGCCGCGTTCTCGAATCGATGAAATATGCCGGTGTTCTTGTCATCGAATTTTTCGAATATGAAGGGCGCCTCCTCGCCAATGAGATGGCTCCCCGCGTCCACAATTCCGGCCACTGGACCATCGAAGGTGCGATCACCAGCCAGTTTGAAAACCATCTTCGCGCCGTCCTCGGCCTGCCGCTGGGCTCCACCGCGGCTGCGGGCCATTGTGCGATGGTCAATCTCATCGGCGACCTCCCGGAATCCGCGGAAGTCCTTGCCGTCCCTGACGCGCACCTGCATCTCTATGGAAAAGTGGCTCGTCCCGGACGCAAGCTCGGCCACGTCACCCTTCGCGCCGCCTCTCCCGAACGCCTAGCTCTCCGCCTCTCCGAGCTTCCCGCCTTCTTCCACCGCCCCGACTTCTGCCTCGACGCCGCCCTGGCCCACTCCGCCTCCGCGCGCCTTTGATGTCTATGCTAAACTCTCGTCAAGAGGCTGCTCCTTTGAAGCAAAAAAGAAAATTCACTGTCTTGATTGAGCAGGATGAGGAAGGCTTCTACGTTGCCACGGTTCCTGCTCTTCGCGGCTGCCACACGCAAGCCAAGAATCTGGACACCCTCATGAAGCGCGTCCGCGAAGTAATCCAGCTCTGCCTCGAAGAGCAAAATGAAGATCTGGGTTCCCTCGAACTCGTCGGTACTCAGCAGATTTCCGTATGACCCGTCTTCCCCGGGTCGCGGGAAAGGAAATCGTCCGCGCCCTCCAAAAGGCGGGCTTTTTCGTAGACCGAACCCGGGGTAGTCATGTCTTTCTGAAGCATCCCGACGGCCGTGCCCGGCCACTCCGGAGGAACCATCAGGGCCGGGCTTACTGCGCGCTATCCTCCGCGACACAGAACTGTCCGCTAAGGCTCTTATCGACTTGCTCTGACCGGATAGCCCATGTGTGCCAATTCCCCGAGCGCTTCTTCGCCTCTCCGAGCTTCCGTCCTTCTTCCACTGGGGGGAGGCAATGGGCAGTACGTCAGTTTGAGACAAGTGCGGCGTGCATCATTGCGTGTGATAGACTCGGGCCGCCCGCGATAAGGCTGCTAATTCATTTCTAGAGGAGGGGAAAACGGACGAGAAGAAGGAGGCCAAACGTTCCTTCTGGCGGTTTGGAGGAAGCCTGGACAGTATCTACAACTGGCTTGTTGGTCTCTTCTTTGGGTTGTCTTGTTTCGTTCAGATCGGCCGACATAGGAGCGCCCTCCCCGAAGCACTTGGCACCGCGCTAGGCCAGACAGTTTGGGCGGCAGTTGTGCTATTCGTGGTTTTCAAGGCTATCGCCCATTTGGCGAGGAAGGTTTGACAGCGTCGGGCACCCTCTTCGTTTCTCTCCGTTCCAACGCAGCGCCTTTCTTGCCTCGCACTCTCCCAGCACACACATACTATCGCTCGATGAAATACTCGAACTCGTAGGCTTCTGAGCTTCGCTCCAGTTCCGCCAGGGCAGTCTGATTCACGGCGAAGTTCTCGAAAGCGGCGTACATTGTGTTCGCGACTCGTGCGCAAACGCTCACAATCTCCTTCACCTTGCCATGCAGACAGCGCGTGAAGGTCAAGATGTCTTGATTGATGAGCGTTTCCTGAAGCAGTTTCGGCATAAGCGTGGGGTCAGCTTTGACGTTCGGGTCGTGAGGCTTCATGTGCTTTTCCCAGATATACGGCCACTCACGCGGAAGGAAAACGTGAAACCGAAGATCGGTGTCGTGCAAACCCACTTGCCTGAAGATTCTTTGCCCGAGGTGTGCCCCCTTGTTCCGAAGCATACGCATCAGTGGCAGCCAGTCTTGCTCGGGCGGTCCGGGCAGCACCAATGGTTTGAGTGCACCATAAAGATCAGCGAGGTGAGAGTCATATGGGGTAGCCACCATCGCGGATAGATTCAGAGGTTGGGCGAGCCAATTCTCGATCTGAAAGAACTGAGCGCGCCCCACTCTCAGCCTAGGTATCCGGCCAGTGAGGAAGAGCGCGATTAGATCAGCCACGGTGTCGAGACTCGCATGCAGAGCAATGAGAAGATCTCGTAGATGTCGCTGCGCTCGCGTGCTCGCAGCAGGTTCCCAAGGTTCACCGCGTGCCTTCTTTCCAAGGTCGTAGGTCAGATTATGGTCCTTGACGAACTCTGCCAGTTGTTCCTTCGCGTCTGTCAGCATCTCCATCAGGCAATTGAGTGTCATTGAGAAGTAGCTGAACAAGATGTTCTCGTCATCGCCCAAGAATCGAGACCCCGAGCCGAAAGACAGAAACCCAGCCCTTTGATAGAGCCCATAAATCTCTGGAGGAATTGCACCGGAATTGCGGGCCTCCACCCAGCAATCCTCAGGCTGATTCCGCACAACCGGGGCAAAAACTGCAACATCGATGCTGAGCACACAGTCTTGTATTCGCACGAGCCACCTCTACTTAGAGACTTTATCGCATCTGATGACCACTGCACGGGGTGACGCTGGTCGGCTGCCGACTCCAAGGTTTTACGACTGGGTTCATTCAAGCGCCTTCCGCGTTCGGAGCCTGCCCAAGCCTATCGGGGTGCCCTCCGCTTTCCCTTAGCCTCAAAGGGTGGCTCTGCGACCGGAGTTTCCCCTGAGCGCAGCCGAAGGTTCTCTGCCTTAAGTCTTTTTTTCTTCCGGCGGGTAGGGCAGCCACTACTCTTAGATTTTGATGTCTTTGGGGTGAAACACGGTCAATCCGGGTATCTGCTTGAAGTCGTCCTTCTCGTCGAACGTCAAGATCTCAGTGATGCCGTTATTTTTCATAATGACGCTGTGAATCACGTCCCCCACTCCTGAGTGGTATTTCAAAATGCTCTGTTTTACGTGATAGAAAAATTCTGTGAAGTCGTAGTCCTTGTCCCGGCTAACCTCAACAAAGTGAATTTTCAGGTTTTGTAGGCGCCTCTCGCTGACAAGCTGGCTCTCCATTTCCGCAACTTCCGTACGGTCAATCCCCTTGCTAGAAACCAGAATGTTGACCATCTCAGTCACGGCCCACATCGAAGTGCAAAGCTGCGCGTCCTTGAGCTGTGCGAAGACACCCAAGGCATTCTCGACCATCTTCTTCTTGCTCTCTTCTGCTTTGTCCGTCGAGAAGTAGGCGATAAGAATATTGCTGTCTATGTAGATCCGCCTCATCTCTTCTTCGCGCGAAAGCGAACGTTCACTCTCTCTTTGACAGTCTTGAGCGCTCTAAAGGAGACCGTTTCGCCGGACTTCGTTTTGAACTTGACCTTGGTAGGTTTCGCAACAGTCTTGGTAGCTGTAAACTGGACATTCTTCTTGGCCATGATTCTCATATTACCACCGCCTGGTCTATGGCAAGTGGCACATCCAACGCGTTGATGTCGCAGACCAGTTCCGGGCGCCATTAGCTGGGTCGGCGAGCGATGGTATTCGGTGATCTTCGAGATTCGCGAAGATGTGCCTCTGCGTTAAGTCTCTCCTTGACACTTTGAAACTGGCCTGCCGTTCCCTCCTGACTTCTGCTTTCTCGTTCCTCCGCTGCACCAGTGAGCTCTACCCCTTTGTTTTCTTTTCCTTACGCGGCCATTCGAAGGAATGTGTCCGTTTGCTAAATACTAGTACTAAATATGGAATTGACAAAATTTATAATTCACGATATCATGGGTCGTGAATTCTCGACTCCATCCTGATTTGGCCCGTCTGCATCGGCCTCTTCCCGTCCTCTTCGCGCGTCACACTCCTCACTGTGACGCAAAGCGCGCTCCCGTAAGTCTTTTAGAATGCGCTCTTACAAACCGTGACGCCTGTAACCCTTTTAAAATCCGCTCTTACGAAAACTGCCGGGTGTCACTGCCAATCAGTTTCATTTCTTCAAAGAACAACCTACTTAATCTCTTAACTCCTTCACTTTCAAACTCTTGCGCACTCTTTTGCACTCATGCAAAAAGCAACTCTTTTGTTTTCAGGCGATTCCGCACTCTTTCACAAAAACACCCGGGGGTGGGGGGTACCTCGGCGCCATCCACATCCGTCCAACAGAAG
>QHYN01000201.1 GCA_003224145.1 Acidobacteriota bacterium | reverse complement strand
TCGAAATTTTCGCCCTCGTGCGCGCCAAAATGCCCGCCAGGCTCGTCCTCATCGGCGACGGCCCGGACCACGGCGCCGCCGAATATCTCGTGCGCAAGAAAAAGCTGCAAAAGGACGTTTTCTTCCTCGGTAAGCAGTCCAACGTCTACGAAAAGCTCGCCGCCGCCGACCTCTTCCTGCTTCCTTCGCAGCTTGAATCCTTCGGCCTCGCCGCTCTCGAAGCCATGGCCTGCGAAGTTCCCGTCATCGGCACAAACACCGGCGGCATGCCCGAAGTCGTCGAGCACGGTGTGGATGGATATTTAGTGGAACCGGGTGACGTACAGGAAGCGGCGCGCTACGCCATCGAAATCCTATGCCGCCCCGACCGCGGCCGCGAAATGGGTCAACGCGCCCGGGTCAACGCCAAAAAGAAATTCTGCGCCAACGACGTCATCCCCGTCTACGAGTCCTACTACAAACGTATCCTCTCCGAATCCTGAGCGACCAATCATAACGTTGGATTTTCCTTGTAGGGGCGCAGCACTGCTGCGCCCCTCTTGGGTGGTAATCCCTCTTTTCTGGGTGTGAAGTCTTGCAGGGGGAAGGTCTTCTCACGATCCTTTAGTCTTCATGCGCAGACCTAGCCACGAGGTTTTCTCTGGCCCTTCGAACGAGGAGTCACGTCGCTCTTGGCAGCAGTATTGGAATTTGCTGCCGCAAGCACTAGCGTTTGCAGCACGCGATTCACATCCGACTGCAAGATCTCTGCGCCCTCCTGTTTTCCTGCACTGAACATGATCTCGATGTGTTGATCTTCCGAATCGTATAGTTCGAGCGTTACTTTCTTCGGTTTCTTAGCCGGGTCATCATACTGAAAACCCTTCCATCCTTTGTCCTCGACATGGAACAATCCTGTCTCTCCACCGACGGACGAAATCCCTTTGATCATCAGCAGAAAACTCACACGATAAGATTGACGCTCATTCATCCACGGTTTTAATTTATCTGGAGTCTGTTCAAGCATCGTCCTAAGGAAGACATAATCGGTTCTTGTCGTTTCTTCGCCGAATAACTTTGGGAGCGTCCCATTTTTGTCGTCGAAACTCTTCTCGACCGCCGCGAGCAAGTCGTCATGGGTCGGATTAAGGCCAAAAACTGTGATAACCCTTCCCGACTGGAACACATAAATCACGATTTTCTTGAAATATTTGGACTTTTGGCCATCAAGATCCACCCACGGAACCTCAAACTCGAAACCGGCATGCGACAGCGTCATGCCTTCCGCGGGGCTCGCCGCGACCTTTGGGAGATCCTGTGGAGTTAGATTCAGGATGGGCAACTTCTTCGCGAAATTATGTCTGTACTCCCACCAAACCATCGTCTGGAATCCCCACAAATATCCTGTGACGATCACGAGCACGATACTCCCAACGATGATGAGGAACAGGCGAGAAAATCCGGACTCCCTCTTCTTCACGATGAGCGGCTCCTTCCTGGTTCTTTCTCAGCAGGTTTCAGGATAGGTGGTGTCGTAGCATTCAGACCATAGTACTTACTCAGATCAGTAACGTCTGTGGATCGCCTCAGGAATAATTCAGCGCACTTTGTGACGCCACTCCCTCATCGCTTCTTGGACCAGTCCTCAGCATCCTTGTATCTTGACAGTGGGGTTCAACGATTTCAGCGTGGCGAGGAAGTCATGAAACCCATCCATTTGATTCAGGAGATGAATCTTTCCTCTTTCGTGCGCAACGTCCACGAATCCTAGCGCGTACCGTCTCGGCCGTACTGCCTTGATCTCGTTCGGCGAGACGACTACCCGCCGGAAAATACTGCGGAATTCGACCATATTGTCGTCGCGAACCTTGATCTCAAACGGGAACCTCAGCCACGGAAACTTCCAGGGAAAACATTGGCACCGACACCATCGAAGGGCTTCCCGTTCGCGGCGTGCGCGTGAACCAGACCTACGCGGCCGGGGCACTCGGCAATGATCGCCCTCTCACCATCGTCACGGAGTATTGGTATTCCGAGGTTCTCAAAATCAATCTCCTGACCAAACGCACCGATCCCCGCTACGGCGTGCAAACCGTTCGGGTCACCGAGCTTGTCCGGCAAGAGCCAGACGCCGCGCTCTTTGCTATCCCGGATGAATATAAACTGGTCAAGGAAACTGTCCAGGATGCGCAAAGCCATGGTTCCGGGGCGCTGGAAGGTGGTGCTACGAATCTTGCAGGCTCATCGGGGTCCCCCATGACGGGCATCGCACGCGCTGGCGTGGGTGGTGTAACGTCGCCCCTTTGCATCTACTGCCCAGCCCCCTCTTACAGCGAAAACGCTCGTGCCGCCAAAGTCACAGGAACCGTTGTTCTTAGTCTCGTTGTCACCGCCGACGGTCTGGCGGAAAAAGCTCAGATCGTGAAGGGCCATGGCTACGGATTGGAAGAGAAGGCCATCGAGGCGGTCAGGAATTGGCGATTTAGACCCGCTACGGGCCCCGACGGCAAACCAGTAGCTTGTATAGTCATGGTCGAAGTTGCATTTAAGCTTGGCTGATCGGTGTACGTCCGGTTCGGGCTCAAACGAAATGCACGTTCACTCCGCCAGAGCCTTTGAGTGCTCCCCCTGTGAATGACTCAGCCGCGAGTAGGGTCACCTTTCTCGATCTCCCCCATGCCCGCACTTTTCCCTTGACTCTAGGACAAAATCTGGTAATGTACCTTGCAGCTAATCTTGCGCGGTTTTCCGTGTGACGGCAGCCCTGTTGCCGCTTTTGCTTTTTCTGGCGCCCTCTTCATCCCTTAGAATTCGCCGCGCCCGCCCGGTAAGCATCCGGGGCCAGGAATTGACAGTCCTATAATATTCGCTGTAACCTATTTAGAATCAACACTTACAAAAGTGTATGAAAACAAAGCACTTTAACTCCCTTTAGAATCAACACTTATGAAGAAACCGGGGGGAGGGGCAGAGTTATGGTTAACCAATGATCAATGGACCCGTGCCTCCGTGACCGTGTAGTTCAGATTCCCTGACTCACGGCCCCGGCTGGCGTTCGTGTGTAGTGGCGCGCTACCTCCGACGCATACTTCGTGCCGATGTGCTCCCGATTCGCCGCGAGCCATTGGCTCAAAGAGGTTTCTCCGGAGGACGGACCATCGGGCGCAAGCAGATCGCCCATCAGTCCCTTGTATTCCTCCCATGTCAGGACAACATCGCCAACCAGCTGGCCGGCCAGGAGCGTTGAAACATACGCTACGGGCATCGGCAGGTGAACCAAGCGAGTGCGCCGGCGCAGTTGAGCAGCAATCTGTCTCACCAGCTCCCCGAACGTATAGGTTTCCGGTCCAACGGCGTCCAGCACAGCATTCCCATCCCGCTCAACGGCGTCAGCGATCAGCCGCGCCATGTCCTCAACGTAAATCGGCCGGATCCGGTAGCGGCCGTCACCGGGGATGGCAAACACCGGAAAATGGCGCACAAACCAGGCGATGTTGTTGATGAGAATATCTTCGAGGCCGAAGATGACGGTAGGCCGCAGAATCGTGTAAGAGAGGCCGGACTCGACTACGGCCTGCTCCAGTTGAGCTTTCCCCTTGTAGTAGCCCAGCTTCGATTCGAGCGATGGGTTGGCGATACTGACGTGAACAATGCGCCGGACGCCCGCGTTCTTTGCGGCATTCATCAACGTGCACGTGTTTTGCACCGCACTCTCAAAGTTTGCCGTTCCGCGAGGGAAACGCACCCAGTACGTATTGACTAGCGTTGATGCGCCAAGGAGAGTTTGGGTGAGTTGATCGGGATCGCCGAAGTTGTAGGAAAAAACCTGAACTCTGTCACCGAACGGATTTACGCGCTCGGGATGGTATGTCAGAGTGCGGATTCCGTACCCGCGGTTGAGCAAGAGCCGCGTGGCGTATTTTCCCGTGTAGCTGAACGCCCCAGTGATGACAACAGTCCCGCCGTTACCATTGTTGGCCTGGATTTGTCCTTGCACCGTGTCGCGTTGCATCGAGCTTCTCTTCTCCGTGATCTCTGCGTCGCAATTTTCGTCAGTGTGTTGCGGACTCCGCTTTGGCTCGAATGTGCTCCAACACGCGCCAATGAATTCGATGAATGATGTAATCCGACCACAAGTGCCAATAGGTAGTGGGCCACATCGTATGACGGTACCAAGTCGTTCCCTCGAGCTGCGTTCGCCCTCCCGGCAATGCCGTCAGCGAGAACTGTCCCTTTTCGGAAACAAAGTACGCATGCAAATGCGGCGCATCGATGTGTCCGTACGGGGTCAGTTCCTCCAGGGGCGCCGGATTCGTCGTTACGCCAAATTTCAGCAGTCGCGGCTTGTCCCACACTTCAATCGGCTCCACAAATGGCCCCGTCGAAAAAATACAATGCCGCACCGCTCCAGCTCCATGCCCAGAAATCTCCGCACGAATCGGATACGCAATCCCTGCGCGAAACAGCAATTCTTTCGGCGGCGGTATCTCCGCAAACGCTACCACTTGGTTCCAGACTTTTTCCGGCGACACGTTTACTTCAATTGCCGTGCGCACTTCAAACGTCTGCGGCTGCAAATCCAAACTGTGCTCGATCCCAAATGTCCCCGGTATCATCAGAATCGCAATCGACAACATCACCGGCTTCTGCTTCGGGCTCCAATGATGCGCCTGGATCATGAAGCCCAGCGCACCGCCCAGCGCCGCCAGTCCCAGGGCAAACGGCGCGGCCATCAGCACGCAGATCACTCCCTCCATCGCTACGAGAATCAGCGCCGCGCCAGCCAGACCCACGGGCAGCAGCGCCACGCCCATGCAGTCCCACCAGCCGCGCGGCTCGTGATAGCTGTACAGCAATACCGAAAACATTCCCAAGCAAAACGGCAAGGCCACGAAAAGCCCCCAGCCATAGGCCCCCATGGCAATTGTTCCTATCGCGACGAATCCGAGACCCAAAATCGCGGTGATGAGAATCGCTAACATTGCGCCACCTAGCCTGCCGTGCGGGATGAATTGGTCCAATCCATGCGGTCCTGGCCACGGCGTTCCTTCCAGCTCTGTTAGCCACTCTCGCGACGGCAATATACAGAGTGCGATAAAGAAAAGAACATTGATTATCGGAACAAAGAAAAGCACAACCAGCCACACGGGTAGACGTGCGTCCCGCAGCCGCTGTACCGTCATCGCCACACCCACCCACAGAAATGGGATTGAAAACAGCAGCAGCGTGGCGAGAAATTTTGCTTCCGTATCCGACAGATGACTGAGCCGCGCCGCCTTTCCCAGCGGCGCCCAATAATTGAAACTGTTCTGGTGACCCAAGAACGAAGATGCGATCAGCCGATCAAGATTGTGTTTGATGAGAACGCCGATTACACCGACGGTCAGGTACTGTGCTCGCCCTACCTTGCCGCTCCATCGCCACAGATCAATAAAATGAAATGCCACAGGTTCCCCTACTCATCGTGGGCTCTGTCCCACCGGGCACTGTGCCGCGGCGCATTTCCGCCGAGCCGCAATCCAACGATATCCCTTGCGCAAAATTTCCATCATCCCGGGAATCTTCGAAACCCACACCAGCGGCGCCGCCCACCAAATCTCCCGCGCCAGCTCTACGGCTGCATCCGCTCCGCCGTACCGGCTTCCATCGCTCAACAGAAATTGCATTTCCTTCATCAGATCGTCGTGCGCCAAGCCCAGCAATTCCACCACGCGCGGATCCTGCAGCGGCGCCAGTGCCATCCCGCGGCGCTCCATAATCGGCGCCAGCCATCGCGCGATGCGGGTGCAAAACTTGCACTCCGCGTCGAAGAACAACCATCCGCGCGCGTGCCGCCCCTTCACGTCTGTGTACTCACTCACTAGCGAAATCATGGCTTTTCATTCCTTGCTTCCGTTATCCAGCAGCCTTCTTCTTCTCGCTTCCAAGCAGCGTGATGACTTTCCCGCGCAGCTTCACCACGCCCTTCAGAGCTCCAGCCGGCATGCGAATCACCTCTTCAAACAATCCCGTCATCGCCGTCAAGAATTCCAGCATGTCCGTCAGCCGCTCGCGCGTGTACGCGTCGCCTTGCGGGCTCGTCTTGACCTCCTGCACGCATTCGTCCAGCACGCGCAGCGTGGGATCGATCTCCCGCCGCTTCCGCTCCTCGGAAACAATCCGGAAAATCTCCCACACGTCCTTGATCGACTCGAAGTGGTCGCGCCGGTCGCCCAGCACATGCACCACGCGCACGATGCGCCAGCCCTGCAGCTCGCGCAAACTGGTGCTGACATTCGAGCGCGCCACCGCTAGCGTGTCGGCAATCTCATCGGCCGGCAGCGGATGCGGCGAAAGAAACAGCAGCGCGTGCACCTGCGCCACGGTGCGATTGATGCCCCAGCGGGTGCCCATTTCGCCCCAGTGGAGGATAAATTTCTGGGCCACCGGCGTCAGCGAATTTTGTGTAGTTTTTGTATGTACGCTCATTTCTGTACTTTCTCTCTATTCAGAAAGTACCAAAAACACTGCCACCTTGTCAAGTCCTTTTTTTGAGGCCTCCTGCCCTCCGCACACCTGTACCTTTTCCGGTCTTCCCCGCCACGAATGCCCGCTGTACCTTGCTATTGAGAGCTTGTATCGGGATTTGATCGAATGCCCTTGCCCATGAAACTTCGCTGCAAGATCGCTGTTTTCGTCTTCTCGTTGCTGGCCTGCGCGGCTGCTGCGGGTTTAGTCATTGGCGCGACGGCCGACGATCCCGGCGATGATTCCTCTCTGAGCGCCGCCATTTGCCCCCTCGTCTATCGCCTCGACGAATCTCCCTCCGGGCGTGGCTATCGCTACAGTTTCTTTGGCAACGCTTTCTTTATCAACGAGCAGGGCGACTTGCTCACCGCCGCCCACGTCCTGGAGACGTTCCGTAACGGCGGCCAGCCGTCGATTCTGCTGGCTCGGCCAAACCGGCCGCCTCAATTGCTACCTGTCACCGTCGTCGCTGCAGACCAGGAGCACGATGTGGCCATCCTCCGCGCTACTCCCAACCCCTTTGCCAGCCATTACCGCGTGGACTTTTTATCCATAGCTTCCGAACCCGCCCTCCCCGGCCAGCCCGTGCTTGCCATCTCACTGCATCCCGCGCGCCTTCAGAACGCCAAGAGCTTCCAAGCTCCGGTGGAAGATCGCTCTCCCGGCCAGGTTCTCTCCTACGAGACCACGCAACTGGAGAAGTCGGCCCCCGCGGCCGAAGTTTTTCTGTTGAGTCATCCAGTTACGCTGGGCCAGAGCGGCTCCCCCGTCCTCGACCTCGACTCCCGTGCCGTTATCGGCTTGGTGGAAGGCCGTTGGCTCCGCAACAGTCTGGGCTCGCTTGCCCAGTCCAATAACCGATCCGCCGAACCTCCCGGAGCTGCTGTGCCGATCCGCTACGCCATTTCCCTTCTCGATCAAAACGGGGTCCCCTGGCATGCCAGCTGCGGCTCTACTGCCAAGACGGCTCCTTCCGCAAATCCCTGACGCGCAAGCCGCTCCGCAGCAAGTAGTCGAGCGATTTCTTTCCAATCGCTAATCGCGGCATTGCGCCAGTTCAGTCTTGACACGGTCTTCGGTCCGTCCTAAGGTTTGGCGCACAGAGAGTGGAAATCGCAGTTTCCCGCCCGCCTCAAACGATTTCCGCTTTGGAGGATTCCATGCCCATTAGCCTGACATCACTTTCCATCGTGGATTCACCGGTAACTCGCGAAGAAGGCCGCAAGATTCTCGAACGGGACGATTACGTCTGTCGGTACTGTGGCCTGGACGGCCGCGCCAGTTTTGAAAACGCTCTGGTCATGCGCGTCGATTTCGTGGTTCCCCGCGCCCGCAAAGGGAAAAAGGACCCGAGCAATCTGGTGGCCTGCTGCACTCCGTGCAACACGATCAAGGGCACGCGCGTCTATGCCAGCTTCGACGAAGCCAAAGCATTCGTCCTCGGGCAACGCGAACAGTTGCGCAAATCGTGGGAATCGAAGATCGCGCGGCCACTTGCCAAGGCTGCAAAAGCGTAAGACGCCGGTAGCCAGGCGCAGCGCGGTAGTTTTGTTTTTCGCCGAGTGCCGCAGGCCGCTCTTTGACACTTTCTCAAACGGGCGACGAGGAGATGCCGCCTTGCCCAAATTGCATTCACGAAATCGCAAGACTATGATTTGTGTAAAAGGTGCGAACTGAGGAGGGCGTCATGCCTCACTACGAGTATCTGTGTACCGCCTGCAACAAGAAGTTCTCCGTCGTTCTGACACTTGAGGAACATGAGAAAGGCAAAGTGAAGTGCCCAAAGTGCGGTGGCACGAAAGTGGAACAGCAGTGGGCCGCATTCTACGCCACCACGTCCAAGAAAAGCTGAGTTGCCAGTGTTGTGATCCGGAGCCGTGTCGCTTGTGTGAGCGGAGACCGGCACTCCCTTTGTGGGCCGGGTTTGACTATTCTTTTTGATCCTTTTGAGCACGCGACCACATGGTGCTTGCCGCCCCTATCGCCACCGCCAAGAACAGGAGCGCTGCTTTGTAGAAACTCATGGCGCCAATGTTTCCCCCCGGCAAAAAGTTCGGAAACACGCCAACCGCATCCAGCCCCCGCAAGACCAAAGTGATCACCGCACAGGCTAGACCCAACCAATAACTCCACTTGACGATGTGCTTTTCCACGGAAAGTCTCCTCTCTGCGTCATTTCAGGCCGTTTTCGGGGGACACCAATGAAGAGGCTTAACGTTATGTCGGAAGCCTTTCCATGTCAATGACCAGAACTTACGGCGTCTGGCGCGGTCGTCACGCGCCAGGGCGATTTACGGTATTCCGATCTGCTAGAATCGCGCGGTACGCTTAGTTGGAGGCGGAATCCCCGCCGGAGAAACTCATGAGCTTCTTGAAAAAACTCGAACCGCTCGCGCTACTCCTGTTGCGATGCGGCTTGGCCCTGGTTTTCATTTATCATGGCTACCCGAAGCTCTTTGGAAGCACAGCCACGTTCATCGAGTCCTTTCGGGCCATCGGCTTGCCCTCGTACGTGGTTTACCTCACTGGCACGATTGAACTCTTTGGCGGCGTGGCCTTGGCCCTCGGGCTCTTCACTCCTGTAGCTGGATTTCTCCTCCTGCTCGACATGTGCGCGGCCATGTGGAAATACAATTTCAACGAAGGCATCTACGCCGTGCGCGAGTACGAACTCCCGTTGGTTTTGGGGTTGGCTGCGTTGGTGGTGGCCGCGACGGGCGGAGGCCGGTTCTCGCTCGACCGCCTTATTTTTCGGAACAAGTCGGCGGCACCTTAACTCTCAGGAACCTGGTCGCCAGCCTGTACATCCCGGACCTCGTCACCGTCAGGAGAGTCCACGAGCACGGGTACTGCGCGCTTCTTCTCCTTCGCCTCACGCAGCCGCAGTAGAATCTCCTCAAAATTTGGATTTCCCCCCGCTAGCTGGTAGAACAGCGCCGATTCCGAAAACGCCACTTCCACGTTATCCTTTCGATCGCGGATCAGTGCCACGAAGTCCTAAAGAGGCATTTCATTGTCTCTGCCGACCGAGCTCGGCCGCGTTGTAAGCGTAGTTTATTGATGGCTGCTGCTTCCCCTGGCATCTGCTAGGGCTCTGCTTGCCTCCTCATTGCCCGGGTCATACTCCAGGATTTTTTGCAGTGTTTCGGCGGCGGACTGATGATCGTGCGTGCCTGCGTAAAGATGTGCCAGTCCGAAGTACGCCGGAGTGTAGTAGGGGTCTGCTTCAATGGCCTCGTTGTAAAGCAGGAGGGCCGCCGCGGCGTTTCCCTCACTAAGCCGAAGCCGTGCGAGGCGGGTTTGGACCTCGACGGATCTGGACCCCGAGTCGATCGCTTTTTGCAGCGCCTGAGACGCCTTCGCGGACGAGCCAGGGCGAGCCAACAAGAGAACCAGTCCGTACGCCGCCTGGACTTCTGCATCATTCGGAAGTTCCCGGGCCGCTTGCTCCAAAACCTCGAAGCCTCTTTGCTGGAACTGTGGATAGACCTGGCTCACTTCGTAGTAGGCGAGCGCCAACGCCCGCAAATCCGGTTTTGCCTCCGGGTTTTGGCGAGGTCTCGTCCAATAGATCAAATTGTCGGGGGATTCTCCCATTGGCGCGCTCACTGGCGGGTTTTGCGTGGGGATTCGCAGGATGCGATGGTCCGTCAAAGCCGAGTGGCCTATGTTAGCCACCGTCTTTTTCGGCATGTGGCAGTGAATGCAGTTGTCCGGCGGCGAAGTGGACTGCCTTCGTGCCGCAGGTAAGGCGCAGGTTTTCACCGTATGGCACGTCAGACACTTCGTGCGAAAGTATGCCGCCGCCTCGGCTCCATGCAATTGTACGTGCGGATCATGACATGTGATGCAACCCAGGCGGCCATTGCTCCCGCTCCAGCACCGACTCATTTCAATCTGCTCCCGATGACTGAGTGCCTTGACCACATCTATCTTTGGTCTGATGGGCGCGCTGAAGACGGAAACCACGTTCCCGAGAGGCGTTCCCGGCCGGAAATCCAGATACGTCTTAGCGGGGCGCAGGATCTGTGCATCTCCAAGAAAATGGCATTGATTGCACACGTCATCGCGAAGCTGCGGCGGCAGGTGCGCGGGATTGACGATCGAAAAATCAATGGGACCGCGGAACGGCGCGTTCTCTCTCCGCTCGCGCACGTGGAGTTCCCCTGGGCCATGACACCTTTCACACCCCACCGCCAGGAAACGAAAGGGCGGGTCCTGATACCGGTTTCGCGTGTCTGCGATGGGCCTCGGGAGACCGGAGTGACACGTAAGACAGAGATTCCACGCCGGCCGGGTGAAGCCTCGGAATTGTCCCACCTCAAATCCCGGTGACAGATCCCACCCGCGAATTCCCGAATAGGAAGAGATTGGTGAGAGAAACAGCGCATCGCCCTTGGCCACCAGGTAGCTTCGTCCCACGTCTCCGGAACCCACAGTGAACGCGACCTCGTGTGTCTCGGAGTACTCCAATTTACCGTTCGCGTCTCGCTTCGACTCCGTGTGGTACATCTTTCTACCGCTCACACTGACGGTATAGGTGCGGCCAAGCTTCTCGCTCGAGAACCTCACAGGCTTTGTAAACTCCGGCCAGTTGCCGGGGCCCGGAATAGAAAGCGATCTCCCCATTCCAGTTTTCTTGAAGTCCTTGTACTGAGGTTCGTGGCACTCGCGGCAGGCTTCATCGCCGACGTACGCCACTCCAGGACGGGCATTCAGATATTCCGTGGAACCTTGATCCTGCTCCATAGCTCTGTGGCCAGCCAAGGTTAGGCACGCGAAGGACAAACCAATGAGACAGATCGGAACCGTTCTGGCCTTTGGCATAAGAGTGATTCAGACGAACTCTACAAACTCCTCGTCCGCGACGAGATCGCTCACGGCGCTACGGTCACGGTCTATACCGGCAACGCGCCGACCCTCAGGCCTGATGGCCTCCCTAGGTCCTTACTTCCTGCATCGCCGAAACCAGCTCGGGAATCTCAATCTGAATCACCGTGCCTTCCCCCGGCCGGCTCTGGATGTCCAGATGAAATTCCGTTCCGTACAGCACGCGCAAGCGCTCGCGCACATTGCTCAATCCAATGCCCTCCACGTACACGTGAGGCAGCTTTTCTTCAGAAATTCCCACGCCATTGTCTTCAATCTCGATGCGCAGCCGTCCGTCACGGCCGGCCGTGCGCAACTCGATTTTTCCTCCGCCCAACTTCGGCGCCAGTCCGTGCTTCAGGCAATTCTCGACAATGGGTTGCAACAGCATGCTCGGCACAAAGGCTTCCATGGTCGCATCGTCAACATGTTTCACAATTTCCAGATTTTCCCGGCCGAAGCGAGCCACCTCGATATCCAGATAATCGTCGATGAACTGCAGCTCCTCGCGCAGCGGCACAAATGTTTCGTGCTTGCGCAGCAATCTCCGCAGAATATTGCTTAGCTTGAGCACGACGCCGCGCGCTGAGTCCGGGTCGAAGCGGATCAGCGAGGTGACGGTATTCAGCGTGTTGAAGAGAAAGTGCGGATTGATCTGCCGCGACAGCGCGTCCATGCGTGCCTTCATCAGCAGTTGCTGGTGGCGCTCCAGTTTCATCTCGTTGCGCGTGTTGTTCCAGATTTTCAGGGGCGCCGCCACCGACATCAGCGTGGCAATCACGACCGGCACAAGCCACAAGTCCCAGCGAGCGTCGATCGCAAACAGCCACTTCGGTTTGGTCGCGAGCACCAGAGCCACGCGCCCGAGTTCCAAGCCCACGCAAGCCATGAGCGGCGCCATCTCCCAGGACAAATGCGCGTGCCGCAAAAAGCGCACCGTAGCCTTGGGGATGTTCAAAAATGTGAACGGCCCGAAATTCCAGAGCTCCTCTTTGTTGGGAATGGCTTGCCGGATTAGGCCTCCCAGCAGACCTGCGGTGGAAGCCGCCGGCATGGCTAACCACTCATGGGCCACCAGCGCCGGGATGGTGATAATGGCGCCTCCAATCGGTCCCAATACCCGGCCACCCAGCAGTCCCATGAGGAAGGCCCCCTCCAACGACAAATCCGCGAACGAATAACCTGCGCCTCCAATCAGCCGCAGGGTTACGCCCAAAATCAGCGGAGGGACCATGAAAAGCATCAATTTCAATTTTTGATCGGGGTCGCGCTCCTCTGTGAAAAGCACGCGCCGCAAGCTGTTCCACCGGACCAAGAGGGCCGCAAACGAGGAGGCCACCGCCACCTTCAGCAGCAAGGTGAACAGGAAGTCGCGGACGGAAGTGGCGGTGTCCATATGCAAAGGCGCGTTCTCATTCGAAAGCGCGTGGCAATGAGAACGCTGGTCTGAGGGTAAAGCTAGCCAATCCGCGGTGCGAAGTAAAGCGACAGCGAGAGGGTGTGCCGTCTTCGCGGAATTGGGGGCGCCAAGGAGCCCAACTTTTCGTCGTCGCGCAATGCGAATCGCGGTTCGAATGAGCAAGGAGACGCGAAACCGCGCGGAACCGGCGTGAAATGTGGTTCCTGGTATACTGCTGGTTTCGAATGAAAACAAAATCACAGCGAAGCGGGCGATCCATAAAAAAAACCACTGGCCTGCAAATGATTGCGCAAGCGAATCTTCCGACGCGGTTTGGCCGGTTCACGATTTACGGTTTTCGGGGTCACGGGAAAGATGAAGAAGCCGTGGCGCTGGTTCGCGGAAACCTGAAAGGGAGAATCGCGCCGCTGGTGCGGGTGCATTCGCAATGCCTGACCGGGGACGTTTTGACGTCGCTGCGGTGCGATTGCCGGGCGCAACTCGAGCTCTCGCTGAAGAAAATTGGGCAGGCGCCTTCGGGGATTTTGCTCTACCTCCCGCAGGAAGGCCGAGGTATCGGTTTGATGAACAAACTCCGGGCCTATGAATTGCAGGACCGCGGGATGGACACCGTGGAAGCGAACGAATCGCTGGGATTCGCGGCGGACGCGCGCGATTACGACTTCTCTACGCAAATCCTGAAAAAACTCGGCGCGATGCGAATCCGGCTGCTTTCGAACAATCCGGAAAAAGTGCGGCAACTCGAGAAGGCCGGAATTGAGGTGGTGGAGCGCCTGCCGTGCCAGCCGCGCGTTTCGAAGATTTCCCGCGCCTACCTGAAAACCAAGAAGCGCAAAATGGGGCACTTGCTCAAGGGAATTTAGGTGCGTAAGACCGGATGGAAGATGGTTCTTCACACCCGGCAAGAGCAATGGATGCTCATTGACTGTCACGTCGCGGCAAACGCTTTCGGCGTTGTTCTCTCCCAGCCGCTCGCACAAAATCAGAACTCGTGAGTTCTCCAACACAGAATGGGCGCGATTGGTTACGGGTTTGGTTGATTGTTCTGGCTCTCACTTATGCTTTGTTCACAGGCTTGCGCACGGTGTCCGATTTTGATTTGGGCTGGCAACTGGCGACGGGCCGCTACGTGGTCGAGCAGCATCACATTCCGCGAACCGAACTTTTTTCCTATACGGCGCAAGGAAAAGAATGGATCTACCCGCCATTTTCCGGCGCGATTTTTTACCTACTCTATCTGGTTGGGGGATACGCCACGCTGTCCTGGCTCGGCGCGATAGCGTGCGCGGCCACAGTGGGATTCTTGTGCAGCGCCGGGGGAAGGCTGACCGCCGTTCTTGCGTTCCTTGCCGTTCCGGCAATTGCGTTTCGCACGATTCCGCGCGCGGAGCTATTCACCACCGTACTGTTTGCGATGGTCCTTGCGGTCATATGGAGACATCACCAAGGCAAATCCGTGCGCCTCTGGGTGCTTCCCGTGGTCTTTTTCTTGTGGGTGAATTTGCATCTTGGATTCATTGCGGGGCTGGGAGCCCTTGGCGCGGGAATCTTGTTCGAATTAAGCGACATGATTTTCGCCGAGCGCCGGGCGGGGGCGCTCGCACGGCTGAAGCAGGTTGCCATTTGGCTTGCGACCTCCATCGGCGCGACGCTGGTCAATCCCTGGGGCTGGAGGATTTACGAGGCCATTTACCGCCAGAACAGAGTGATGCAAGTTCACAGCGCCTTCATCAGTGAATGGTCCGCTGTGCAATTCAATTCGCTGGCGTGGCGGCAAGCGCTGAGCCCTCGCGATCCCGCGAGCGCGGATTGGTGGCTGCTGACCGCGGGCCTGGGCGCAATCTTCGTCGCGATCTGGAAAAGACGGTTTGGGCCGGCGATCGTTCTGGCCGCTGGGATGTATCTCTCGGTGCAACACATCCGCCTGCAAGCGTTCTTCGCGGTTGTTGTCGTGGTGATCGGAGGAGGGCTGTTGAGTTCATTCGCGAGAGCACTCGCGACTACACAAGTACAGCGACCAGAGGATCCAGACAATTCAGCTCGGATGATTCTGTCAGCCAGACTTTCGCGTGGTCTTGCATTTCTAGTTGCCATAGTCTTGGGCTTTCTCGGAGTAGTGCGCGCTGCCGACCTCATCTCGGACCGCTATTACCTCGACTCCAATCAAATTTCATTGTTCGGCACCGGCCCCTCGTGGTGGTACCCGGAGCGGGCCGCGGCGTTTCTCGAGCGGGAGCGTTTGCCGGGAAATATCTTTCACGACTACGGGCAGGGCGGATATCTGGCGTGGCGGCTCGGACCGAAATATCCCGTTTTTGTGGACGGGCGGTACATCCCGTTCGGCAACGAGCTTTTCGCCGAGCAAAAGCAATTGATGTTGGCCCTGCCGGATTCCGCCGAATGGAAGGAGGCTGCCGACCGCTGGAAGATCAACACGTTGATCTTTCCCGTAGCACGGTACGCGGGCCTGGGAACGTTCCCGTTTCAAGACTACTGCGAGAGCAAAGAGTGGAAGCTGGTCTATCTGGACGACGCTTCCGTCGTTTTCGTTCGCAACCGCCCCGAGAACAGTGAGGTGTTGCGAAAATTCGCACAGAGCTGCGGAACGGCAGCGATCGCGTCACCGCCGCTGGCGCCGACGAACTCCTACCGGGCACGCGCCGAGCGATTCAATTTTTTCATGAATGCCGGCTCCATCTTTTATTTCCTGTCGCGGGACAAAGAAGCGGCCTGGGCGCTGGACCAGGCGGAACAGCTCTTCCCAGACAATGCCAACTTGCACCTGGTGAAAGCGCAATTTCTGGGCGCCACGAATCGTCCCGAGGAAGCGGAACGCGAATATTTGCGCGTGGTGCGGACCAGTCCGAGTGACGCTGCGTGGTACGCCCTGGCGCGTCTCTATGTGGCGAAACATCAGTATGCCGAAGCGCTGCGCTGCGTCAAAAAGGCGACTCCCCTCTCGCAAGTCCCTTTCGAAAGGCTGCGCGCACAAGGTGTGGTCTACGTTTACATGAATCAACCACAGGAGGCGCTGGCCGCCTTCCAACGCGCAGAGGCAAAAAGCCCCTACCGCGGAGATTCTTCGGACCTGGGGAAACAATTCAACGCGCAACTCGCGGAGGGACGAGCGCGAGCCTATCGAGAATTGAATGATCTGGACCGCGCCGTGTCTCAGCAAGAATTGGCAGTGAGGCTTAGCCCGGAAAAGGCGGCGTGGTGGACAACGCTGGCGGATTTGTACCAGGCACAAGGGCAGACAGAGAAGGCTTTGCAGGCAAGAGAGAAAGCACAAGCGATTCAGGGAGGAGTCACAGAACTGACGAAGCCCTCAGAGGCCGGAAAGAATCACTAGCTGGCTAGTTACGCAGACAGCCCCGGCGCTACTAATCGTCCACAGGCTCGTGCCGAAAGCGGCCATTCGACCAAAAGTAGATTCCAGCTCCGTATTCTTGTTCCGCTGAATCTATCATCTCGATGGCTTCTGTGGCTTGCACCTGAAACTTTTTCTTGGACTCCACACTGAAGAAGTCACTGATAGGGACTTTCCGTACGAAGTAATTAGAGGCCCCGTGGTCGTCGAACTGCTCGACAACTGTCGGTTCATAGGACGGCTCTCCAGCTTTGCGGCTGAAGACGAGGAGCCTATACGCCCCATCCGGGTGATCAACGGGGACAAGCAGGACGGCGTAAGAGGCAGTCTTCGTATTCTGAAATAGCCCCACGGCGATGCTCGGACATGCAGGCGGCTTTCTCCCTGCCCAAGTCTTCCGAGCGTTCTCGTTTAGATTTTCGGGTTCCTGAATCTTCCACGAACTGAAATCCTTTTTGAGACGGCTCTGGATATCTGAGGGAAGGGATGCCAAGTTGCAACTGGCTGGTTCCTCGGCAGCCTTGAGTTGTACTGGCGAACGTGCTTGGCCAAAAATCAGAGCAGCCGTCACCAAGAACATCGGTCCGCGCGTGGAGGGTACTCCGGTCATTTTCTTCTCCAAGAACTTCACGACGTGCTCGCGGTGAGCACGAGGTGGATTCAGACCTAACCGCCGCCGACGAATTGGACAATTTCGTAGCGGTCGCCGGCCTGGAGGATGGTTTTCTGCCAGTCGGGGCGAGAGAGGATTTCGAGGTTGCGTTCGATAGCAACGCGCCCCGTATCGAGGCCCAGTTCGCGAAGCAAATCCGCCACCGTGGAGCCGGGGTTGGCAGAGCGTTGTTCTCCGTTGACCGTGATGGTTACCATCGGCGTCATTCCTTAGCTCGTGGAAGGCACGCGAGGCTTGGCGCGCAACTGGAAACGCAAATGAGCCTGAGCACTTCCGTTAGATGCTTCGATGACCAGTGCGGCATCGGCACGGGACAAGCGGGGCATGTCAAATTCGAATTGGGCATTTCCCGAGGAACCGGTGTGGGCAGAAAACTCGGCAGGCTGCGCTGCACCTTCCACTTTGGCGGTCACCGTGACGCCCGCGACAGCATGGTTGGCCAGATCGCGCACGGCAACTTGAAGAAGAGCGCGTTTACCGGTGAGCCACGACTTGGCGTTGAGCAGCTCCAAGTGGAGCGGATTCGTCCCAGACGAGGAATGAGGCCCGCTCTTGTGAGCCGCGGCCCTCTCGTCCGCCGGAACGGCAAGATTCAGCTTGCCGGAACGCACCTCCTCGACGATGCTGCGATGCTGTTCCTCCACGCGGAGTTTGAGAGCCCGTTCGCGATCGGGGTTGAGCGGAAGCAGGTCAAAATAATTGTTGGTGCGGCGATGTAAGACATGGCCGCGGAAATAAACGGTCGTATCAATGAGGGCATGAACGGGACCGCCCTCTTCCGTTTGGACGTGGAAGGTGGTGTCGGCGACTGTCACGTTGCTGTTGTGACCGAGTAGCATTTCCCTGTCCGCTTTGGCCTGCGCGAAGGCTGGAGCAAGCCCGGAGGAATCTTTCCGCCCTATTTGACCCAGCGCCGTCTCAATCGTTATTATAGCAATTCGCCCATGAGTGATTCGGGTTTACACACGTATGCTCCGCTTCTCTTACACCTGCTGATTGCCACCGGGCTGGCCGGGGCGTTAACCATTGTTTCCGTGTTGGTGGGTTGGCGGCGGCCGAACCGGGCCAAGCAGCAGCCGTATGAATGCGGTATGGAACCCACGGGTGACGCGCGGGAACCCTTTTCTGTCAAATTTTATCTCGTGGCGATGGTTTTCATTCTGTTCGACGTGGAAGCCATCTTCCTGTACCCCTGGGCCTACATCTTTCGAAGCTTACGATGGTATGGCTTTGTAGAGATGATGATCTACATCGCCGTTCTTCTGGTCGGATATCTCTATTTGTGGAAAAAGGGCGCGCTGGACTGGCACAAATAACCGGCGCTCGCAGGATTTGAAATCGTGACGGAGTCTTCCAACCAAAAAGCTAGTGTTGTAGCTGAGTGTTTGCGGTCGTGGAACCCACAGGCAATCTCGGAAATCATTGAATTTCGAGGCGAGACCACCATCGTGGTGCCGCGCGAACTGCTGCGGCCCGCCGCGGGGCGCTGCCGGGCGGACGCCAAGCTGCAGTTCAACCTGCTTACGGACGCCACCTGCGTGGACCGTTACCCCGTGGGGCCGCGATTCGAATTGAACTACCACCTGGTGTCCATTCCCAGACGCGACAAGGTTCGCTTGCAAGTGCGCGTGAGCGGCGATGATCCCGTCGTGGATTCGCTCGTGCCGGTGTGGCCGGGAGCAAACTGGCTGGAGCGCGAGATTTTCGACTTATTTGGCATTCGTTTTTCCGGGCATCCCGATTTGCGGCGGATTCTGCTCCCGGACGATTGGGAAGGCTATCCGCTGCGCAGAGATTATCCTGTCGAAGGCTTCCGCGATGTGCCGAGCACGGGAGAGCTCTTCAGGAAGAGCAGCACGCTATGAGCACCGCTGAAACCGTAATCGGCGCCACCAAGACGATGGTCCTCAACATGGGACCGCAACATCCTTCGACACACGGCGTGCTGCGCATTTTGCTCGAGCTGGACGGCGAGACGGTGGTGAAGGCGGTGCCGGACATCGGCTATCTGCACACGGGAATCGAAAAATCCTGCGAAGACAAAACGTATTCACAGGTGATCACGCTGACCGACCGGATCGATTACCTGAATCCGCTGGGCAACAACCTGGTGTACTGCCTGGCAGTGGAAAAGCTCCTGGGGCTGGAAGTACCGAAGCGCGCGCAGTACATCCGCGTATTGATGGTGGAACTGCAGAGGATCTCTTCGCATCTGGTGTGGCTGGGGACGCATGCGATCGACCTGGGAGCGATGTCCGTATTTCTGTATTGCTTCCGCGAGCGCGAAGAGATTCTGAACATTTTCGAAATGTTCGCGGGCCAGCGCATGATGACCAGCTATATTCGAATCGGCGGAGTGGCGCTGGATCCGCCGACGGGCTGGCGGCAGGCCGTGGAAAAGTTTTTGCGCATGATGCCGAGCCGCGTGGATGAATACGAGACGCTGCTGACCCAAAACCCCATCTGGATCGGGCGCACGAAAGACATCGGGTACATCTCGCCGGAAGATGCGATTGCGCTGAGCATGACCGGGCCGACGCTGCGGGCGGCAGGCGTGGCGTACGACAACCGCAAGGTGTTCCCTTATTCGAGCTACCAGGAATTCAATTTTAACGTGCCGACCCGCACGGAATCGGATTGTTACGCGCGCTACCTGGTGCGCGTGGCGGAGATGCGTGAAAGCCTGAAAATTGTTCGCCAGGCGATGGATAAAATCACCGACGAGGGGCCCATCAAAGCAGAAGCCCCGGGCATCATCCCTCCTCAGCGGGAAAAGATGAAGACCGAGATGGAGGCGCTCATCTACCATTTCAAGATTTTCACCGAAGGGTTTTCGCCGCCGCCGGGTGAAGCATTTGTCACCGTGGAATCGCCGCGCGGGGAGTTGGGATGCTTTGTGGCCAGCGACGGCTCTCCAAAACCGCTGCGCGTGCATTTCCGCGCTCCGTCGTATATCAATTTGCAGGCGCTCCCCAGGCTCGTCGAAGGACGATTGATTGCCGATGTGGTCGCGTGTATCGGGACGATTGACATCGTCCTCGGAGAAGTCGACAGGTAACCATGGAGCTCTCTCCCAAACTTTCGGCGAGATTTGAAAAGCTGCAATCCAGCTATCCGGTGAAGCGCAGCGCACTGATCCCCATGATGATGTACGCGCAGGACGAATACGGCTACGTCAGCGACGAGATGATTGCGGAGCTGGGGCGCCGGCTGGACCTCAACAACGTGCAGATCGAGGAGACGCTAGCGTATTACTCGATGCTGCGTCGCAAGCCCATGGGCAGGTATCACATGCAGGTTTGCACGAACGTGGCGTGCATGCTGAAGGGCGGTTACGAAGTGCTGGACCGCGCCAAGAAGCGGTTGGAGATTGGCCACAAAGAAACGACGCAGGACGGCATGTTCTCGCTGGAAGAAGTCGAATGCATTGGTGCCTGCACCGGCGCGCCGGCCATGCAGGTGAATTATGATTTTTGCGAAAATTTAACCGCGTTGAAGTTTGACCGCATCATCGAGGATCTGGACGCCGGAAGACAGCCCGCGCCCGAGCCGGTGACTTCCGGCGCACTCCACGATCGTCACTGGGCGGAAACGCCGCTGATCAGTCGGCGCTGGGGAATGAAGGATTCGCACAAGCTGGATGTGTACGTGATGCAGGGCGGTTATCAGGCGCTCGAAAAAGCGCTGAAGGAAATGACGCCGGAGTCCATCATCGAAGAGGTGAAGAAATCAAATCTGCGCGGGCGCGGTGGCGCGGGTTTTCCCACGGGGATGAAATGGTCGTTCGTGCCGAAGGATTCGCCGAAAGCGAAGTACGTGATTTGCAATGCAGATGAATCCGAGCCGGGCACCTGCAAGGACCGGCCACTGATGGAGATGGACCCGCACCAGTTGATTGAAGGCATGGTGATCGCGGGGCGCGCCATTCATTCGCACCAGGGATTCATTTACATACGCGGGGAATACCGCTACGTGCTGGACATCGTGGACGCGGCCATCGCGGAAGCGTATGCAGCGGGCTACCTGGGGAAAAACATTCGGGGCACGGGATTTGATTTTGATTTGCTGATCCATACCGGCGCGGGCGCCTATGAATGCGGTGAAGAATCGGCGCTGATGGAATCGCTGGAGGGCAAGCGTGGATACCCGCGGATCAAACCGCCGTTCCCCGCCGTCGTGGGATTGTATGGATGCCCGACGATTATCAATAACGTGGAGACGCTGAGCGCCGTGCCGTCGATTATCCGCGAAGGCGGCGAAGCGTACGCCAATCGCGGCACGCCAAAAAATGGCGGGACGCGACTGCTGTGCATTTCGGGGCATGTGAACAAGCCGGGGATTTACGAAGTGCCGCTGGGCATGAACATGAAGAAGTTCCTGTACGAAGTGGCGGGAGGAATTCCGGATGGGAAGAAGTTGAAGGCGGTGATTCCCGGAGGAAGCTCTTGCCCGCTGCTCGCCGCGGACGAGATCGACATCCCGATGGATTACGATTCGGTCGCCAAGGCCGGTTCGATGCTGGGCTCCGGCGGGATGGTGGTGATGGACGAAGACACCTGCATGGTGGACATGGCACGGCGCATTATGCATTTCTACGCGCATGAATCCTGCGGGTGGTGCATTCCGTGCCGCGAGGGAACCGCGTGGCTGCGGAAGATCCTAGAGCGTTTCCATGCCGGGCTGGGGCGCGAGGAAGATATCGACATGATCGGCGACCTGGCGAAAAACATGCTAGGTCGCACGTTTTGCCCGTTGGGAGACGCAGCGGCGATGCCCACGATCAGCATCATGAAAAAGTGGCGCGGGGAGTTTGAAGAGCACTTGAAGGGGCGTTGCCCCTATAAGTCCGCGGAAGCGCTTGTCGGCTCAAGGTAGAGGGCCCCGCGATAGGAATCCATGCCGGACCAGAAAATCATCAAGATGAAGATCGATGGCCGCGAAGTGCAGGTGCCGCAAGGCACGCTGGTCATTGAAGCGACGCGGCGGCTGGGGACAGAGGTGCCATCGTTCTGCTACTACCCCGGTCTGTCGCTACAGGCAGCGTGTCGCATGTGCCTGGTGGAAGTGGAAAAAGCACCGAAACTGCAGACGGCATGCACGCTGATTGCGACGGAAGGCATGATCGTTCGAACGGACACCGAGCAAGTGCGGCAGGCGCGCAAATACATGCTCGAATTCCTACTGACGAATCATCCGCTGGATTGCCCGGTGTGCGACAAGGGCGGCGAGTGCGAATTGCAGGACATGGTGTTCCGCTATGGCGCGGACTCCAGCCGGTTCGTGGAAGAGAAAATCCACCGGCCGGAAGAAAAGTGGTCGGAACTCGTGTACTACGATGCGCCGCGTTGCATCCTGTGCTTCCGCTGCGTGCGCGTATGCGATGAAGGCATGGACGTGAAGGCGCTGGGCGTGGGCATGCGCGGCGCGAACAGCGTGATTATCCCCAACCGTGAGGATCACCTGGAGTGCGAAGAGTGCGGGATGTGCATTGATATTTGCCCCGTGGGAGCGCTGACGAGCGGGACGTATCGCTATAAAACGCGCCCATGGGAGATGCAGTACGTTTCGACGGTTTGCGCGCACTGTTCGAACGGATGCAAGACCACGCTGAGCGTCCGCAATCATGAAATTCTTCGAGCAAACAACCGCGATCTGAGCGGAATCAACCAGGATTTTCTATGCGTGAAGGGGCGCTTTGGATTTGATTTCACCAGCCATCCGGAACGCCTCCGCCAACCGCTGCTCCGCAAGGGAGAGAAGTTGTTTCCCGTGTCCTGGGATGAAGTCGCGCAAGCAGCGGCGAAGAAGTTCAAGGCCGCTTACGACGCGGGCGGAAAAGACGCAATCGGCTTCATCGGCTCGAATCGCACTTCGAATGAAGAAAACTATTTGCTGCAACTGCTGGCGCGCGCGACGTTTGGAACAAACAACATCGATCATCATCGCTCTGCGGATTACACCGGGTTGATCACCGCTCTCGGCGAGCGCGCCGCCGATTCCCTGCTGACGATGGAGCAGTTGTATCAATCCAAAGCAGTGCTGCTGATCGGAAACGACCCCACGAATCAGAATCCGCTGGTGGCCTGGCAGATTCGCAGCGGAATCCGGCATTTTGGAACGAAGCTGTTCCTCATCAATGCGAACGAAATCAAGCTGAAGCGCAAAGCGCAACAATTCGTGAAGATAGCAACGGGGCAGGAAGCAGCCATTTTGAAGTGGCTGGCGCACGAAGAAGGGCAGCTTGATCCGGTTCTAGTCGAGCAACTGGTGCAACTGAAGGCGGGACTCGAGACAGCGAGCGATATTGCCGTTGTGTTTGGCGCGGAAGTTTCCGGCGCAGCGATCGCCGCGCTCGTTGCTTTTGGTTCCAAGCTGCCCGGCAAGGCGCGCTACATGGCGCTCGGCGATTACGCGAATTCGCGCGGCGCGGCAGACATGGGACTGTTGCCGGACCGGTTCCCGGGCTACGAGTATGTAGAAGATGGGGGGGCGCGGGAAGCGTTCGAACGGCTATGGGGCGCCGTGCTCCCCTCGAAGCCGGGAATGAGTGCGCCGCAAATGGTGGGAGCGGCGCAAGCGGGAAAGTTGAAGGCGCTTTACGTCGTCGGAGCAAATCCGCTGGCGCATTTCGGGACGCTTGGCTTTGGACGAGGAAAACTGGAGTTGCTGATCGTGCACGAAATGTTTTTGACGGAAACGGCGAAGGTCGCGGACATCGTTTTTCCGGCGGCCTCGGCGTACGAAAAGGATGGCACGGTCACGAACACCTCGGGCGAAATTCAACTGCTGCGTAAAGGCGCGGAAGTAATGGGGCCGCGGAGCGACCTCGACTTGCTGCGCATCCTCTCGCATCAGCTCGAGAAGCTGGGACTAGGCAAAGCGTTTCATGACAAGACCCCGGCGGCGGTCTTCGAAGAGATTCGCAAGGCAGTGCCTGCTTACAACGTGCCGATTGCAGGACTGTTGACCGGCGGCGCGGAAGCCACGCGCGTGCAAATTGCCAGGAACAGTCACGCGCCGTATGACGTTCCGGCGGGCTTGATTCGTTCTGCGAATGACACGCTTTTCACCAGCGGCACGCTCGGCCGCTTCTGCACGATGATGGAATCCCTGCCAGAGGCGGAAACCTAGCCGTGCGTTCCCTCTTAGCCGCAAACGCCGAGCTGGTCATCACGATTGTCAAAATCGTGCTGCTGCTGTTTATCGTGCTGACGGTCAATGCTTACCTCACGTGGTTTGAACGGAAAGTTGTAGCGCATATCCAGTCACGCTGGGGGCCGCACCGGGTGGGTCCCCACGGTTTGCTCCAGCCGCTGGCGGATGGCCTGAAATTTTTGTTTAAAGAAGATCCCACGCCCGCGGGCGCCGATAAATTTGTGTACTACCTGGCTCCCCTTCTCGCCCTGACTCTCGCAATGACCTCGATCGCCATCATTCCCTTCGGACCGGAGCCGATCCGGCTGTTCGGCCACGATATTTATTTGGGCATTGCACCGCCGGATCTGAACATCGGGATCTTGGCGCTCTTTGCGATTACCGCCCTGGGCGTGTATGGGGTGGCGCTTGCCGGCTGGTCCTCGAACAGCAAGTATTCTCTTCTAGGTGGGCTGCGCAGTTCGGCGCAGATGATCAGCTACGAACTGTCGCTGACCATGTCCGTGGTTGGCGTGCTGCTGATGGCGGGCAGCTTCAATTTGCGCGACATCATCAATGCGCAGGCCCGTCATCCACAGTGGGGCATCTTCGGGTGGAATATCTGGCCGCAGATTCTGGGATTTTTTTGCTTCTTCGTGGCGGCGATCGCGGAAACGAACCGCGCGCCTTTCGATCTGCCCGAAGCGGAGCAGGAACTGGTCGCGGGCTTCAATACGGAATATGCCAGCTTCAAGTTCGCGATGTTTTTCATTGCCGAGTACACCAGCATGATCACGGTTTCGTGCCTCTGCTCGATCATGTTCTTTGGCGGCTGGCTCTCTCCCTTCCCTGCTTCCTGGACGGTCACGCATTACCTGCCCTCGGTGGTCCTCGTTCCGTTCGGATTGTGGGTCATCATGGACGGAGTCCGGTACGAGACTATCTTCGGACGAATGGTCCTGCCGGTTGTGGGAGCGGCGATTAGTGGGCTGGGGGCTTTGTTTGTTGTGCTGCCAAGCTTGAACGAATTCATTCAGGGGCCATTCTGGCTGCTGTCCAAGATTTTCTTTTTCCTGTTCGTTTATGTGTGGATGCGCGGGACGCTGCCGCGTTTCCGCTACGACCAGTTGATGGCGTTCGGCTGGAAATTGCTGCTGCCGGTTTCCATCGTGAACGTAATCCTCACCAGTTTCGTGATCCTCATGTGGGGCGCGAAATGACGGCCCCGCTCGTCGTTTTCTTTGCGCTGGCGGCGCTCGCGGTGATCGGCGCGGTGAGCCTGATTCTGCAAAAGCATCCGATTCACAGCGCGCTCTCGCTGATCGTGGTGATGGTGGCGCTTGCGGGATTGTATCTGCTGATGGGCGCGGAGTTCGTCGCCGCGGTACAGATTATCGTCTACGGTGGCGCGATCATGGTGCTCTTCGTATTCGTGATCATGCTGCTCAACGCGGGCGTGGAAGAACACACCAACCTATCGAAGATGGCGGGAGCGCCGGGCTTGCTGCTGGTGCTGGCGCTGGCAGGATTCGTGGCCGCGACGGTCGCCAAGTCGGGAGCGAGCGTGCAGGCAACGGCGCAGACGGGCGTGCTGTCTTCCACCAAAGGAATTTCGGAGATGGTCTTCAAGGACTTCGTCTATCCGTTCGAGCTGACCTCGTTCCTGATTCTGGTGGCGATTCTGGGCGCGACGGTGCTGGCGCAGCGGGAGAAGAGCTGAGATGGTGCCGACGAACTATTACGTGATTCTCAGCGCGATTTTGTTTGGCCTCGGTGTGTTTGCGTTCATTTTCAAGCGCAACCTCATCACCATTTTCATGTCCATCGAGCTCATGCTGAACGCGGTGAATCTGGCGTTCGTGGCGTTTAGCCAGGCATTCGGCAGGCTGGACGGCCAGGTTTTCGTGCTGTTCGTGATCGTAGTGGCGGCGGCGGAAGCGGCCGTGGGCCTGGGAATCATCATTTTGATTGCGCGCAATCGGCAGACGCTCAATGTCGAGCGTGTTGACTTGCTCAAACTCTGATGCCGGCACACCCGATTCTCGAATACTTGTGGATCATTCCGCTGCTGCCGCTGCTGGGTTCGGCGATCAATGGACTTTTGGGCGCGAAATGGCCGAACAGGATTGTCAACATCGCCGCGATCGGCTCGACAGGCCTGTCGTTTCTGTGCGCGCTGGAGGCGGTGCGCGAGTTCTTCGACTCCGGGCAAGTTCTTTTCCGCAAGGAATTTTTTGCCTGGATTACGGCCGGGAATTTCCGCGCGGGTTTCGATTTGCAGATGGACCAGCTCACGGTGGTCATGGTGCTGGTCGTGACGGGCGTTGGCTGGCTCATCCACATCTACGCGACCGGCTACATGGCGCATGAGGGCGGCTACTACCGTTTTTTCTCGTACCTCAATTTGTTCATGTTCTTCATGCTCATCCTGGTTCTGGCCGCGAACTACGTGCTGCTGTTTGTGGGCTGGGAAGGCGTGGGGCTGTCAAGCTATTTGCTCATCGGCTTCTACTTCCTGAAAAAATCCGCTGCCGATGCTGGGAAGAAAGCGTTCATCGTCAATCGCATCGGCGATTTCGGTTTCATGCTGGGAATGTTCTTTTTGTTCCGCACTTTTGGAACCCTCGATTTCCAAACGCTCTTCGCCAAGGCCGGTCTGTGGCCGGCAGAAGCCATGGGACAGTTCGGAACGTTCACCATCGCGTGCTTGTTGCTCTTCATGGGCGCGACGGGCAAATCCGCGCAACTTCCGCTTTACGTCTGGTTGCCGGACGCCATGGAAGGCCCCACGCCAGTCAGTGCGTTGATTCACGCGGCGACGATGGTAACCGCAGGCGTCTACGTGGTCGCGCGCTCGCACATTTTGTTCACGTACGCACCGACTGCGATGCTCGTGGTCGCCATTGTAGGCTGCGCCACGGCTTTCTTCGCCGCGACGATTGGCCTGGTGCAGACCGACATCAAGCGCGTTCTTGCCTATTCCACCGTCAGCCAGCTCGGCTACATGTTCCTGGCGTGCGGGGTGGGCGCGTTTGGGGCTGGCATTTTTCACTTAATGACGCACGCGTTTTTCAAAGCGCTGCTGTTCCTGGCCGCGGGTTCGGTGATTCACGCCATCGGCGGCGAGCAGGACATGACCAAGATGGGCGGCCTCAGCAAGAAAATTCGCTGGACCTACGGAACCATGCTGGTGGCAACTCTGGCCATAGCGGGCGCCCCTGGGTTTTCAGGTTTCTTCAGCAAAGACGCCATTCTGGTAGCTGTAGCGGGCAAGTATTGGCTCTACGGATTCGGCCTATTGAGCGCCTTACTGACCTCCTTTTACATGTTCCGGCTGATTTTCCTAACTTTCTTCGGGAAACCGCGCTATGACGAGCACAAAGTTCACGCGCACGAATCACCAAGAAGCATGTTCATCCCCCTCGTAATTCTCGCTCTGCTTTCGATCGTCGGAGGTTGGTTAGCTGCACCAGAATTTTGGGGGCACGCAAACTATTTCGAAGATTTTCTCAACCCTGTGTTCGCCAGTCCGACCCAGTCTGTGAAAACTATCCCTGTAGATACTGCCCCTAGAGTGGGTAAGTTTCTTTTTGCTTTCGGTGAGGCAATGGGGCGCGCATCGATGGAGATTCTATGGACGTACGCGGCGATAGCGGTTGGTACGGCACTGATCGGCTTTCTGATTGCCTACTGGCTGTACATCAGGCAACCAAGGAAGGCTGACGATCTGGCAAAGTCCTTGAGACCGGCGTATACCACGCTGCTGAACAAATACTACGTGGACGAGCTGTACGCGGCGGTCGTCGTCAGGCCGCTCGTCTGGCTATCCACGAACGTATTGTGGAAAGCAGCCGACGTGGCCGGGATTGACGGAACGGTGAATGGAATCGCGCATGGGGCCGCCGCCATTGGCGACGGCGTGCGCCACTCGCAATCCGGAAACACGCGCAGCTACGCCGTGTGGGTGGTAGTCGGAGCGATCGTGCTGCTCGCGATTATTTTCTTTTGGCCAAGCGGCGCAAAGACCCCTGTGGGGTTGGTGCGCTGATGCTGCACGGCGGGCATCTGCTTTCGGTGCTGATCTTCTTCCCCGCCGTGGGCGCGCTGGCACTGATGCTGCTGCGCGGCGACGATCACAAGTTCATCCGCTCTATTGCGATGATCGTTTCCACAGCCGAATTTCTTTTCTCCCTGATACTGCTGCGTGGCGTGCCCGTTGGCGCAACCGGATATCAACTGGAAGAATTTGCGAAGTGGATCAGCGCGCCGCCGATTAACTACCACCTCGGTGTGGACGGCATCAGCATGTTTCTCGTGCTGTTGACGACATTCCTCACGCCGATTTCGGTTTTGGCTTCGTGGAGCAGCATCCAGAACCGCGTGAAAGAATTCTTCGTGATGCTGCTACTGCTCGAGGTGGGCGTCGTCGGCGTATTTTTCTCCCTCGATCTTTTTCTCTTTTTCCTCTTCTGGGAAGTGATGCTGATTCCCATGGCCCTCCTGATCGGCATCTGGGGCCACGAGCGCCGCGTCTACGCCGCGGTGAAGTTCGTGCTGTACACCATGACGGGCTCGATCCTGATGCTGGTGGGCATCATCTGGCTGTACAACGCCACCGGAACATTCGATTTGCCGGCGATTCAGCAAACGCTCGCGAATGGCTTGCTCGTCCTTGCGCCGCGAACAGAAATGCTGCTCTTCCTGGCGTTCTTTTTGGCGTTCGCGATCAAGGTGCCGCTTTTCCCGCTGCACACCTGGCTGCCAGACGCGCACGTGGAAGCACCCACGGCAGGTTCGGTAATGCTCGCGGGCGTGCTACTGAAGCTGGGCACCTACGGCATGATGCGCTTCTGCCTGCCGCTCTTCCCAGAGGCTTCGCACCGCGCGGCGCGTTGGGTCGCGGTGCTGGCGATCATCGGAATTATTTATGGCGCGCTGGTGTCCATGGTGCAGCCGAACCTGAAAAAGCTGGTCGCGTATTCTTCGGTGAGCCACCTCGGTTTCGTAGTGCTGGGCATCTTCGCCTTTCACAACATTTCCATGCAAGGCGCGGTGTACCAGATGCTGGCGCACGGGATTTCGACCGGCGCGCTGTTTTTGCTTGTGGGGATGCTCTACGACCGGCGGCACACGTTTGAGATCAGCGAGTTTGGCGGGCTTTCGACGCCTATGCCGAAACTGGCGGCGTTCTTCCTGTTCGTGGCACTTTCTTCGCTGGGCTTGCCGATGCTCAATGGCTTCGTCGGCGAATTTCTGATTCTGCTCGGCACCTACCAGCGTCATTGGGGATGGGCCTCGTGGGCGGCGCTCGGCGTGATTCTTTCCGCTTGCTACCTGCTGTGGTCGTATCAGCGCGTCTTCTTTGGCGAAATTACGGTGGAGAAAAATCGCACGCTGCCCGACGCTTCGGCGCGCGAGAAGTGGATACTCGCAACCATGGCGGTGGTGACGCTGTGGATGGGCATCGGCTCGGTGTTTATCACGCGCCGCACGGCCGCCGCCACGCAAACTGTCATGGACCAGGTGGAACCACAACGGGCCTACGAGGCGCGCGCTCGCTCACGAACAAAACCGTTGACGAAAACTGATTCCTCGCAGTCGTCACGCACAATCTCGATCGAAAGGCTGGGAATCCGTTAATGCTGCCCCGCGCCATCGACATTCAACGCGTGCTGCCGGAACTGATCTGGTGCGGCTTCGGCGTGCTGCTGATGCTGGTGCAGCCGTTCGTGCGCAACCGGCACTTTTTATCGTTTCTGGCGTTGCTTGGCTCGCTCGCGGGAACCGCTGCTTCGGTCTTCGCGTTGATTCACGGCGGGCCGGGCTTCTACGGACTGGTGCAGTCGGACTCGTTCAGTTTCTTCTTCCGGCTGCTCGTGGGCACGGTCGCGTTTCTGGTGCTGCTGGCTGCCGGGCCGTATCTGGACCGCGAGCGGCTGCCGATTCCGGAGTTTTACGCGTTGTTGTTCTTCGCGACGGCGGGCATGGGCGTACTGGCAAGCGCGCAAGAGTTGCTCACGGCGTTCATCGGACTGGAGATGAGCTCGATTTCGAGTTACATCCTGGCGGGCTACCGGCGCGATTCGTTGAAATCGAGCGAATCGGCAATGAAGTATTTCCTGCTGGGGTCGTTCGCGACGGCGTTTTTTCTTTATGGCATTGCGCTGGTGTACGGCGCGACGGGCACGACCATGCTGGACAAAATGGCGGGGGCCGACACGACGAGCACATTGCTGAAGCTGGGCCTCGCCATGATTTTAATCGGGCTTGGATTCAAAGTGGCCGCGGCGCCGTTCCAGGTGTGGACGCCGGACGTGTACGAAGGCGCGCCGACGCCGGTCACGGCGCTTTTCTCCGCAGGTCCGAAAGCCGCGGCGTTTGCGCTGCTGCTTCGCATCTTCGCAACGGTTCCGGCGGCCACGAAGTTCTGGTTCTGGGCTTTCTGGATGCTTGCGGTGCTGACGATGTTCGTGGGCAATCTGGGCGCGCTGGTGCAGACGAACATCAAGCGGCTGCTGGCCTACAGCTCGATCGCACACGCGGGATACATTTTGGTGGCGTTTGCTGCCGTCACGACGATGACTTCGAATTCAGACGTCGGCGCGGCACCGGCGTACGCGGCGGTGCTCTTCTATCTGCTGAGCTACGCGCTGGTAAAGCTTGGAGCGTTCACCGTCGTTTCGCAGCTCGGCGGCGCGGGCGAAAAGAATCTTTCGCTAGACGATTACGCGGGGCTTTCCCAGCGCCAGCCGTTCGTGGCGGCCATGTTGAGCGTGTACCTGCTGTCGCTCCTCGGGCTGCCGGTGACGGCTGGTTTTTTCGGCAAGTTCTACATCTTCAAGGCAGCGGTGAACTCGCACTTGCTATGGCTCGCCGTGCTGATGGCGATTAACAGCGTGATTGGCGCGTACTACTACTTGCGCGTGATTGTGGTGATGTACATGCGCGAGCCCAGCGCGGAGGCTGCAGCCCTGGCCCCGGTGCAGTTCCCTGTTGGCGTGAACCTCGCGCTTCTGATTACCTTCGCCGGAACCATTTTGTTCGGCGTGTACCCAAATCCCGTCATTAACTTCATTCTGCAACCGAATCTTCTCGGCCACTGACAAGTCCCCGTGAATCGGCCTGAGTTCAGAATAGCGGTCAATCAGGAAGCTGGCCTGCTACCGTATCCTGAAATTGCCGGGGGCTTCTTAGGTGTCATCGCGAGCAGAGTCCAGGTAAAATCTTAGCCACTTTGCCTTGCAAAGTAGTCTCTTCTGAGAGCTAGCTTACCGTGCAAGCTAGCTTATGGGTGGCCTCGTGACGTCTCCCCCGCTCCTGCCGAAATAGGGTATCTCATTTTGTATGAAAAATTTACCCTATGTGACCCCACTTCGGCGGCGCGGTCCATTGTCGAATCGATACCGGAGAATGAAAATTGCCCGGAGGCTTCGGCCCCGGGCCAAACTTCTAGATGCCGCCAAACCAGATTCTACTTCACCTTGAGAATGATCATCAGAAATGTGAACAAGACCAGCGTTTCTACGAAGGCCAAGCTGAGCAACATCGGAGTAAATATATTCTTGGCAGCCCCCGGATTGCGTGCAATACCCTCAAGGGCTGCTGCGCCGATTCTACCCTGTGCCAGCCCGCAACCAAACGCAGCGATACCCATGCCAAACGCAGCGGCAATCCACAATGCGGAATGCCCTTCTCCGACTCCTCCAGTGCCTCCCTGCGCAAACGCCGCCGGGGCAAAGGCCATGGCGGTAATTATTGCCATCAACAGCATGCTCCACTTCTTCATACTGCCTCCTTATGAGTGCCGCCAGGAGGTGGTTCCCCGGACACCGTGCAGCCAGGCTCACGCTGGAACGGCAACTTGCCGGCAGACGTCACCGGCAAATATCGATTTAATGCTCCTCAGCCGTGGCCATCCCGAGATAGGAGGCCGGCAGGACCGTGAATAGGATTGTCTGCACAAAAGCCACAAGAAGGTGCAAGGCAATAAACAAAAGCGGGATCAGCGCGGGAAACACTCCCACAAGAATGCCTGCCACGGGGGATTTTTCCCAAGCGATCGTGGTTGCCTGAGCGAGCAAACCCAAGAACAGAACGTAGATCATGTCGCTTGCAAATATGTTGGCATAGAGGCGGACAGTAAGAGATAACAACCGTGCCAGCGTGCTAATGACTTCGACAGGTAGAATCAGCCAGGCAATCCACCACTGCGTCCCAGCCGCAAAATGCTTGGCGTAATTGAGCGCCCCGTGGTGGCGTATCCCTTGCCAGTTGAAATAGAGGAAGGTAACGGTGGCACATGCCAGTGGCACAGTAACATTGCCAGTAGGCGCAGAAAACCAAGGGAACAGGCTAAACAAGTTGGAGAAGAGAATGAAAAGACTGACGGTCCCTACAGCATAGATATACGAGCGCGCGTTACTTCCAGCACTCTCATCAAGGATATCCTGAATCCCAAGACGCATGGGATTGGTAATCAAAAGCTCTGCGATCTGCTGCATTGCACCGGGCTTCTCGACAGAAAGGCGCGATTTCAGGATTAGGGCCAGAATAGTGACCAGAACAAGGACCAAACATCCCATAATGACGTGCTCCGGGATCGGAAGGTCGGGGTTCTCTGGCTGAATGTGCAGTGCGTGAAGTATTGCCAAAGCCAGAGGCCCAAGGTAGTGGTTCACCAGGTGTGTGATCGGACTGAGATTCTCTTCCATCTTCTGCGCGCCCGCGATGGGCTCAACTCCTCATTCAACCGGTTGCAGAATTTCCCACACACTCGCCGTGATTGTTGCGGCTGCGAAAGCACACAACCCGAGCACAATACTTACAAGTGGAACGTGCAGATAATTAAAAATAACATACACGGCGAAGCCTAACAAGACGTAGCGGAAAAGCGCGGCTAGGTAGGTCGCGCCAGACGGGCGAGGTTTTTCGGTGCCGACTTGCCCGCCAGCAGCGGCAATAAAAGCCTCTAACCCTCGCTTCAACCACCGGAAATTAAGCCACGCGAGGCCTGAGCCGAGGACAAGGCCTTCGGCCCAATCCAACCGGTGCAGTAGAGCGGCCAGAAGTCCACCCACCACCCCAAAAAGGGGAATCAAGTAGGCAATCCGGCGGACGGTTCTTTCACCGACGGGAGATGCGATTGCCGGCTCAGGAGTCGGGCTTGTCGTCATTGCTACTCGAATCTCTGGGACGAAACCTTCGAGAGATTTCGAGAATCCCCCCGGCAAAGCCGAAACAGCCGAAGAGGACCATCAGCCATGGGCCTGTGTGAAGCCACTGGTCGAGAAAATAGCCGATCAGCCCACCCACAGCAACAGCCGCAACAAAGGTAAATGGCAACTCCATCGCGGTGGCGAGTTGGCTAGAAGTGTTTTGCACCTTCCGGAGCGCTGGTCTCGGCGATTCGTCTTTGTCCGGCTTATGGTCCGAAGGTGAGGGCATAGTGAGCGAGCCGCGTGAACGGCTCAGGATACAACCCGGCCGCGAGCGTGACAAATAATGCGACGCCGAGGGCCACGGCTTGCGCGCTGCTCATTGCGATACGCGGCGCCTCGCCCGGCTGCTTGAGCCAGGCGTGCACCACGATGCGGAAGTAGTAGTACAGCGCAGGCACGATGTAGAGCACGGCGAAAACCGCGAGCACGGGATGCTTGGTTTCGATCAGCGAGAGGAAAATGAAATACTTGCCCATGAAGCCGGCGGTGGGGGGAATGCCTGAGAGCGAAAGCATGAAGATCAAGAGCAAGACGGCAGCGGCGGGGCTGCGCTGGTACAACCCGTTCAGGTCTTCGAGTTCCTCGCCGATGAGGCCTTTCTGCCGCAGGACGATGAGCACCGCAAAAGCGCCCGCGGTCATGAACACATACGCGAATAGGTAAAACGCAATTCCCGTGCGGGCGGTGTCGTTCCCGGCGACAAGGCCGAGCAGGATATAGCCCACATGGGAAATGGAAGAGTAGGCGAGCAGCCGCTTCACGTTGGTCTGTGTCAGGGCGGCGAGGTTGCCCCAGGTGAGTGACGCAACCGCAATTCCGGCGACGAGATACATCCAGTTCACCTGAGTGGCGCCAAACACCACGAGGAACAATCGCAGAAGCAGAGCGAAACTCGCCGTTTTGGAGGCCACGCTGACGTACACGGTGACCGGCGTCGGCGCGCCTTCATAAACGTCCGGCGCCCACTGGTGAAACGGCACGGCTGCCACTTTAAAAAACAGTCCCACCGCTATCAAGACGAAAGCCAGGACAGGCAACAACTGAAGCAGGAAGGGATTGAACTGCGCCGTTGCAGGCTGCGGGCTATGCAAAATAGCGCTTATGAACGCGCTGCGCCTGCCCAGCATCGCGCTGATTCTAACTATGTTTGTGGAAGCGCTCAGACCATAGAGCAAGGAGAATCCGTACGCGAGAATTCCGGAACTGAAGGCCCCCAGCAAGACGTATTTTAAGGCCGCTTCATTGGAACGCTTTTCCCGGCGCAAGAAGCCGGTCAGCACATAGAAACTCAGCGCCATCGTCTCCAGGCCAAGGAACATCACGATGAGGTCGATGCCCGAAGCCATGAACATCATTCCGACACAGGCGAAGAGCAGCAGCGCGTAGTATTCCCCTTCCTGCTCTTCTTCAATCTCCAGGTATTTCACCGAGAGCAGAACCACGAGCACAGTAGCGGCAAGAAAGAGTGCTGCAAAAAAGAGGAAGAAAGGGTCTACAACTACGGAGTCATGAAATCCAAGCAGCGAACCATCGGCGTCAACGGGGATTCGCAGCTTCCACACTGTGTAGGCACTGAACAACGTGCCCAACAGCGCCAGCCCGGCATTCAGATATCTTTCTTTGACGCCGAGGGTGAAATCGATCAGCAGAATTCCCAGTCCAAAAAGAGTCAGTTCGATCTCGGGAAGGATGACCCTGCCATCTCCCTGGAAGTAATTCATCAACGCGCTGAGGATGGGGATATGCATGCGGCGCGTTTATTTCGTTTCTGCCGCGGCAGAAGGAAGCTCCGGCACGGGCAATTTTGCGCGTTCCGCAGGATAAAAGTTCGGGTTCACCTGCCGGACAATGTTCTCCACGGGCTTTTCGATCAGCGCAAAAAATGGTTTTGGATAAATGCCGATCCAGAACGCCAGAAACACGAGCGGCACAAGCGTCGCCAGTTCGCGCAGGTTCAAGTCCGGCAGATGTTCGTTGGCAGGCTGCGTGACCGGCCCGAACATCACGCGCTGGTAGAGCCACAGCAGATAGGCCGCGCCGAGAATCACGCCCAGCACGCCCCAGGCGGCCCAGGCTTTACTGACTTGGAATGCGCCCTGCAGAATGGTGAATTCCCCGATGAAGCCGTTCAGCAGCGGCATTCCCAGAGAGCTGAGGCTGATGATCAGGTAGATCGCCGCGAAATTCGGCATGGGCGTCGCCAAACCGCCGAAGTCGGAAATCATGCGGGTGTGCCGCCGCTCGTAAAGCACGCCCACGATCAAGAAGAGCGCGCCGGTGGAGATGCCGTGATTAATCTGCTGAAGCACGCTGCCGGAAAGGCCGTTGGGCGTGAGGGCAAAAATTCCGAGCGTGCAAAAACCCAGGTGGCTGACGGAACTGTAAGCAATCAGCCTCTTCATGTCCTTCTGCATCAGGCAGACCAAAGCGCCGTAGACGATGCCAACGAGCGACAGGAAAATAACGATGGAGATGATTCGTGAGCGCAAGGCGGTGTCGGTGGGCAAGAGCGGCAGTGAAAAGCGGATGAAACCGTACGTGCCCATCTTCAACAAAACGCCAGCCAGAATGACCGATCCCGCGGTGGGCGCTTCCGTGTGCGCGTCCGGCAGCCAGGTATGGAACGGGAACATCGGCACCTTGATGGCAAACGCGAAAAAGAATGCCCAGAAGAGCCAGACCTTCAGCGGATCTGAAAACGTCTGTGCGCCGGCAAGCAGCGTGGGAACATCAAACGTGCGCGTCGCGCCCGCCGGCAACGGCGCATAGAAGTACAGCGCCAGAATTCCCAGCAGCATGACCACCGAACCGGCCAGCGTGTACAGGAAAAATTTGATGGCCGCGTAGAGCCGCCGGTCGCTTCCCCAGACGCCGATGAGGAAGTACATCGGAACGAGCATCACTTCCCAGAAAACGTAGAAGAGGAAGAAATCCAGGGCCATGAAGACGCCGATCATGCCCGTCTGGAGCAGAAGCAGCAGAATGTAATATTCCTTGGTGCGCTGGTGGATCGCGCTCCAGGAAGAAAGGATGGCGATCATTCCGAGGAATGTGGTGAGCAGCACCAGCAGCAAGCTGATGCCGTCAATGCCGAGGTGATACCTCGCGCCGATAGAAGGAATCCATGCAACGTTTTCCTCGAACGAGAATTTGCTCGCGCCGGGATGCCACCAGCGAATCAGCGGAAGCGAAACGAGAAATCCGAGCACGCCAAAGACATTGCCGGCGATGCGGTGCGCGTTCTCGTTCTCGCGCGGAACGAAGAGCAGAAGCAGCGCCCCGACGAGCGGGGTGAAGAGAACTACGCTCAAGATGTGATTTGCAACAAAGTCCATTCTTCGCCTCTCAGCGCGCTCCGCGCATCAGGACCTGCATGTGGTGCCCGTAATACGCCAGCAGAATCGCCAGCCCGACCAGGATGAGCATTGCGTAGCTGGAAAACGTCCCGGTTTGCAAGAAGCGCACCGGAAAGCTGCTGAGTTGCGTCAGCTTAGCGCTGAAGTTCAATAGCCCGTCGATGATCCACTTGTCCCACCACATCGAAAGGGTCGAGCCAAAGCGCGCCAGCCAGCCTGTGCCGTCCACGCCGACGCCGTCAATCACCTTGGCATCGAAGACGCCGAGCGCCGTGCCCAGGTCCTTTACCCGGTCAACAACGGCGGCATCGTAAATCTCGTCGACGTAATACTTGTGAAGGAGCAGTTGGTAGAAACGCGGAACCTTCGCCGCGACCAATTCCGGCGCGATTCGCTTGGTACGATAGAACTGATACGCGAGCCAAATTCCGCCAACGGCAATGCCGATGGAAGCGAACATCAGGAGATACTCGAGGGCGGAGGGTTTCTTATTCCTTTCTTCCACAACACGAAGGAGTTCCTCCCGGGATGTTTCGGTTGCAAAGGGGCCTTCATGGCCCAAAAGAGGTGTGGCGTTTACGGAAAGTCGACCTTCAAAAGGCGCAACAAAATAGCTTTGTGTGACCGGCTCCAGGAATTTCTCAAACTGGTTGCTTCCGCCCAGTGCCGCGGGCCAGCCAATCCATCCACCAATTACGGAAAGGACGGCAAGAATCATCAGGGGCACCGTCATCGTAGGCGGCGATTCGCGGATATGTTTTTCGGCGTGTTCGTCGGCTCGCGAATAACCGAGAAAAGTGAGAAAGACCAGCCGGAACATATAAAACGCGGTCATTCCTGCGGTAAGGAAGCCAACGAACCACAAGTCGGGGTGCCTTTCGAACGCGCGTCCCAAGATTTCGTCTTTGCTGAAGAATCCCGCCAGCGGAGGAATTCCTGCGATCGCCAGAGTCGCCACGAAGAAAGTCCGCGCGGTAGCGGGAATCTTGTTCCAGAGGCCGCCCATCTTTTGAATATCTTGCTCGCCGGACATCGCGTGAATCACGCTGCCTGCGCCAAGAAACAAGAGCGCTTTGAAGAAAGCGTGCGTCATTAAGTGAAAGATTCCAGCTGCAAAAGCGCCTGCGCCCAAGGCCAAGAACATGTAACCGAGTTGGCTGATGGTGGAGTAAGCGAGGACTTTCTTGATGTCGTTCTGCACCAGCGCCATAGAGGCGGCAAAAATCGCGGTGACCACTCCAACGACCGCGACCACGTCCATCGCAATCGGCGCAAGCTGGTAGATGGCGTTCATCCGCACCACCATGTACACGCCCGCGGTCACCATGGTGGCCGCATGGATCAGCGCGCTCACCGGCGTTGGGCCTTCCATGGCGTCGGGCAGCCACACGTAAAGCGGGAGCTGCGCTGATTTCCCCGTTGCTCCAACGAAAAGCAGGAGCGCGATGGCCGTCAGCACCGGGGCTCCGGAGGCCAGCGCATGCGCGGCCACCGCACTGTTCAGCGACTGCAAGATTCCAGGATTGGCCGCGACATCCGGCAATCCAACAGAAGTGAATCGAACCGTTCCGAGCGTCATGGCCGTCAGCAGGATGCCGAGAATGAACCCCGCATCCCCGATGCGGTTCACGATGAACGCTTTATTTCCCGCATCAGTAGCCGATTTCCTCAAAAAATAAAACCCGATGAGCAAATAGCTGCACAGGCCCACGCCTTCCCAGCCAACGAACATGAGCAGCATATTGTTCGCTAGAACCAGCGTCAGCATAGAAAACATGAAGAGGTTCATGTAGCCGAAGAAACGGTAGTAGCCGCCTTCATGGCCCATGTACCCGATGGAGTAAACATGAATCAGGAAGCCGACGCCGGTGACCACCAGCACCATGACGCAGGAAAGCGGATCCAGCAGATAGCCCCAATCGGCGACAAATCGCACCAGGTGCCCGCCGCTCATTTGCATCGGGCCAGGCGTCAGCCATTCAAACAGAATTTGTTGCGCGACGCGCTGCTCCGGCCCCGCGGCCAGTAATTGCATGACCGCGCCCAACGCATAGACGAACGACAATCCCACGCTGCCCACGCAAAACATGCTGACTGCATTTTTGGGAATTCGGCGGCCGAAGAATAGCATCAGCGCCGCCGTCACGAGCGGAAACAGCGGGATGAGCCATAGATGCTGGAGCAAATAGCCCGTGGGCGTCATGCGATGTTCTTTCCTAGCTTCATGGTTTCGCGCGCTGCGTCACCACTTCAACAAATCCATTTCGTCTGCCAGCACCGTTTCGCGGTTGCGGAAAAACGCGATGATGATGCCCAGGCCCACGGTTGCCTCCGCTGCCGCATCTGCGATGATAAAGAGCGCGAAAACCTGCCCGGCGACATCACCGTACAAGCGCGAAAAGGCCACCAGATTGATGTTCACTGCGTTCAGGATCAGCTCGATGGACATCAGCACGATGATTACATTGCGCCGCGTGACCACGCCGATCACTCCGATGATGAAGAGCGCGAGGCCTAGAAACAGATAGTGTCCAATCGGAAGCACGGATTCTTATGTCCTCTTTTTTGCCATAACGACGGCGCCCACCATGGCCACCAACAGCAAAACCGAAGCAATCTCAAATGGTAATAAATAGGACGAGAACAGACTTTTCGCTACTTCTTCGGAATTAGGCGGCAGCTTGTCTGCCGGAGCCGCCGCCAACACAGGCAGCCCCTGCCCGGGCATTCTCCCGCTGGACCAGAACATCAGGCCGACCTGCGCGGCCAGCGCTAGTGAGATAACCAAAGCCACCCATTTCTGCCGCGCAAACTGGATCTGGCGCACCGCCACGTCCAGGTTCACGAGCATAATCACGAAAACGAAAAGCACCATGATGCCGCCGACGTAGAGAATAATTTGCACGATGAACAAAAACTCCGCGCGCAATTGCAGGAAAATCCCTGCCGTCGCGAGCAGCGCAGTAATCAGGAAGATGGCGCTGTGAACGGCGTTGCGCCGTGTGACGGTGAGCACCGCGCTGGCCACCGCAATGCCTGCAAAAAAGTAAAAGATAACTTTATCCAGCATAGGAATCCGAGGCGGCTCCCCCCGCCTGTTGTTGCCCGCTTTTCTGTTCGGCAGCCAGAATGAAGAGCGCGATGAGCAGCGCGATGATGGACGCAGGAAGCGTGGCCAGCAGCAGCCACCAGCCTTCCAGGTGCAAGTACGTTCCGACGATCATGGCGATACCGATCACCAGCACGTTGATGATGGACAAGGGAATCAGGAAATGCCATCCCAGGCGCATCAACTGGTCAAAGCGGTAGCGCGGCAGCGTGAAGCGCAGCCACATGAAGAAGTAAAGGTACGCGCTCACCTTGAAGAGAAACCAGAAGCTGCCGTGAATCCCCTCGTAAAGTGGCTTCACGCCTGCGGCCAGCGATGGGTTCACCACCGGCACAAGCACCGGCACCGCCAGGACCAGGGCCAAGAAAAAACACAGTCCCGCCACCGCCACCATGAAAAACTGCTGCACGCGCGCCGGCTGCTTGGGCACGCGAACGAGGCAATACAGGCCAATGGCCACCATCAGGAGCGGCGGCAGAAAATCCAGAAAATTCAGCCACTGTGTCCGGGGAAACGGCCGCAGCCATCCACCAAGAAACAGGGTCGTCGCCACGGACGCGACGACGATCATGTTCGTGTATTCCGCAAGAAAATAAAGCGACCACCGGAAGCCGCTGAATTCCGTCATGTAACCTGCGACCAATTCGGATTCCGCTTCCGGCAAATCAAATGGCGCGCGGTTTGTTTCGGCGATGGAAGCCACTAGATAAGTGAAAAACGCCACCGGTGCGAGCAATCCGAACCAAATTCCTTGCTGTCGCTGAGCCTCCACAATGGAAGTGATATTCAGCGTGCCGGCAAACAGCAACCCGCTCACCAGCGCCATGCCCGCAGCCGTTTCGTAACTCACCAACTGCGCCGCACTCCGCAGAGCGCCCATCAACGAGTAGTGGCTGTTCGAGGCCCAGCCGCCCAGCACGATGCCAAAAATCCCCATGGCGCTGACGCCCACGACAAAAAGAATTCCGATGTTGATGTCTTTGGCGATTTGGAAAGCCGGACCGATGGCGATGCCGGCCAAGGATAGCAGTGCGGCTCCTACCGAGAGTACGGGCGCGAGCCAGAAGACGAGCTTGTCCGCGTCCTCCGGGATGATGTCTTCCTTGATCAGAAGCTTCACCGCGTCGGCAATGGGCTGCAGCAAACCGTGCGGCCCCACGCGCATCGGCCCCAGCCGCGCCTGCATGTCTGCCATCAGCTTGCGCTCCACGAGAACCACATATCCGACGATCAGCGGCAGAAACGCAACAATGACCACGCCGCAAAGCAGCGGCGCCCAGTACAGCTTCAGGAATTCGATCGTGCCTTGCGTTACGGCCTGCATCACTGAGCTTATGTCTCCGTCAATCTAATCGCTATTCTTGTGCTGCGACTAGCGGTCGACCTCTCCCAAAACGATATCCAGCGTTCCAATGATGGCGACCACATCCGCCACCAGGTGTCCTCTCACCATGCGGTCAAACGATTGCAGATTCACGAACGACGGTGGCCGGATGCGCACGCGGTACGGTTGCACCGTCCCGTCGCTCACAACGTAGTAGCCCAATTCGCCCTTGGGCGCTTCAATCGAATGATAGACCTCTCCCGGCGGCGGCTTTAGCACTTTGCCCACCTTCGCGAGAATCGGCCCGCTGGGGATATTTTCGATCGCTTGCAAGCAGATCAGCCGCGACTGCCGCATCTCTTCCATGCGCACGAGGTACCGGTCGTAGGTGTCGCCGGCCGTGCCCACGGGAATTTCAAATTTATATTGGTCATAAGCCGCGTACGGCATGGCCTTGCGAATGTCCCATTTCACGCCGCTGGCCCGCAGCACCGGCCCCGTGGCCCCAAACGCAATGGCCTCGGCTGACGTCAAAATCCCCACACCCTTCGTCCGCCCGAGCCAGATGCGGTTTTGCGTCAGCAAATCTTCGTATTCGACGATGCGCGACTCGAAATTCTTGCAAAACCGCTCGACGTCTTTTTCCAGCGTGTCGTAGGCTTCGTATTGCAATCCGCCGATTCGAAACGCGTGCGTCGTCAACCGCGCGCCGCAATACTTTTCGAAAATTTTCAGAATTTCTTCCCGCTCGCGAAAGCAATAAAACAGAGGTGTGAGCGCGCCGATGTCCAGCGCGTGCGTCCCCAACCACAAAAGGTGGCTGGCAATCCGCTGGAGCTCCGTCAGGATCGTTCGAATCACCCGCGCGCGCACCGGCGCTTCCACCAGTAGCAATTTCTCGATGGCTTCGCAATATCCCAGCCCGTTGCTGACCGCCGCGACGTAATCCATGCGGTCCACGTACGGCGCGAATTGCTGGTACGTGCGGTGCTCCGCGATTTTCTCCACGCCCCGGTGCAGGTATCCGATCATGCATTCGGAGCCGATCACGCGCTCGCCATCCAGTTTGAGCTTGACGCGCAGCACCCCGTGCGTGGACGGATGCTGCGGACCCATATTCAGGATGAGTTCATCCGCGCCCAGCAGCGTGTGCTGCTTCTCGCCGCTATCCGTGATGGAGGTCTTCGCCACGCTCGTTATTGCCCGCTCTCGATCCCCAGGTTTTCTTTCACCCACGCGGTGTCCTGCTCGATGATGTCGTAGTCCTTCCGTAGCGGATACCCTTTCCACTCGTCGGGCAGCAAAATGCGCCGCAAGTCCGGATGCCCGGCGAAGACAATCCCGAACATGTCAAACGCCTCGCGCTCCAGCCAATTTGCCGTGGGCCACACTCCGTGCAGGCTAGGCACTTCTTCCCCATCGCCCGCCCGCGCTTTCACGCGCAAGCGCTCATTTTTCGCAAAAGAATAAAGATTGAGCACCACATCGAACCGTTTTTCGCGCTTCGGCCAATCCACCGCCGTCAAATCGGAGAGCAGGTCGAACTTTTCTTCATCGCGGAAATAAAGCGCAATCTCCGCCAGCCGCGCGCATTCCACTGTGAGTATTGCTTGTTTGCGGTCCTCGGTGGCTTCCACAAGTGCCGGGCCGAACTTGGCGCGAACTCGTTCGACCAGTTCATTGTTCAGCGGTGTTTGCAGCACTACAGGCGGCTTGGGAGGCGCAGGTGCTGCGGGTTTTGCCGGTACGCCGCCCGGCGGTGGCGGCGGGGCGGCGGGTTTGGCGGGGGGAGCTGACGCGGAAGACGGGCTGCTTGCGGGCTTTTCGCCCGCGGGTGGGGCAGAAGGTTGTTGTTCCTTGGGCTCGTCGGCCATGGACCCTGTGCAATATGCGCCGCGGTCACACCCTCTGCGGCCGGAGTGCAAAAACAATCGCTCTCCGATCCCAACAAAACGGTACCCAACAATGTGATTGCAGACGCCGCGTTTCTAACACATGCAGAAAACCTATCACAAGAGCTTCGGATTCGAAAGGTAGCGTGTGGAAGCAAATTGAATCTTGCAAATCACGCCCACTCCAGCGCGCCCTTCTTGTACAGCCACACGTACCCGACGAGCAAGATCCCCAGGAAGACGAACATCGAAACCAGCGCAAACAGCCCCGTGTGCGCCGCGACCCAACCTCGGTACAAGATGGCCCACGGAATGAGAAACATCGTTTCCACGTCAAATATCACGAACAACATGGCAATGATGTAAAACCGCACCGAGTACCGCCCCCTGGAGCCGCCTTCCGGCGCAATCCCGCACTCGTAGGGTTTCAGCTTCGCCCCGTATGACGTTGACGTCGGCCGGATATACTTCGCCAGGATGAGCGTCACCGCCGGAAACGCAATCACCAGCACGGCGTAGATCAAAACGGGTAGGTATGCTCCGGGCATGTCCCCCTCACGCGCAGCATCGTATCACTAATTTCGATTCTTAGGAGTGTGTTACTTCTCGAAGAGCAATTCGCCCGCGCGGCTGGTGGCCTTCACCACAGCCTTAATGAGCGTCACGCGCAGCTTCCCTTCTTCCAATTCCAGAATTCCATCGATGGTGCAGCCCGCCGGTGTAGTCACCGCGTCCTTCAGCAGCGCGGGATGGTCGCCCGTCTCCAGCACCACGCTTGCCGCACCCTTCATCGTCTGCGCCGCCAGCAAGGTCGCTATGTCCCGCGGCAGGCCCACTTTGACTCCCGCCTCCGCGAGCGATTCCAGAATAATGTACGCAAACGCCGGGCCGCTCGCGGAAAGCCCCGTCACCGCGTCCATATTTTTCTCGTCGACGACCACCGTGCGCCCCACGGCATTGAACATGGCGCGCGCCATCTCCAGATGCTCCGCCCCGGCATGCGCGCCGCGGCAAATCCCTGTCATGCCGCATCCCACCGTCGCAGGCGTGTTGGGCATCACGCGCACCACGGGAATTTTTCCGCCGAGGTGTTGCTCGATGTAATTCGTCGGCACGGAAGCCGCCACGGAGATCACCAGTGTCTTCTCATGTAGTTCCGGCGCGATCTCCTTCAAGACCTCGCTCACCACTTGCGGCTTGACGCACAGCAACACGATGTCCGCGCCGTGCACCGCCTTGCGGTTCTCCGTCGTCACCGCCACGCCCAGCTCTTTCCCGAGCGCCGCGGCCTTCTCGCTGTGCTTCACCGTCGCCGTCACCCGTTTCGGCGGGAACAGCTCCTGCTTCAAGTAAGCCCGCAGCAGTATCCCGCCGAGCTTCCCCGTTCCCAAAACCGCCAGTTTTTTGTCCGCTAGTTTTTGCGCTGTATGGCTAGTCATAGTCCAAACATTCTTGACTCGATTCCCCCATCGGTCAACCCAAGATTCTCAAATCCCGCCGCCCGGCCCGCGGCTGCCGGGATCAATCGGAGGCACGAAGGAAAGGCCGCTTTCAGATGATTGCGCCTCAAATCTGCCCGCTGCTAGTCTCTGAATCAACGGCGTCTCGTCCACCTGCCTTGGCCAAAAAAAAGAGAGCCCAGCTTCGTGCCGGGCTCTCTTCGTCCGTTTAGAGGTTGTCACGGGTGAGACGAGTCGGCGTGCGCCTCGCCCACGATGACATCCGCGCCTTGAGGAACGCCCAAAGCATTCGGGTTGTCAACGATCACATGGATTGCACGTACTCGTATACCGCTGCTGGTGGTGCCAGCGCATGGTGGAGCGCCTCCGCCATCGCAGGTCTGCTCGTTGAGGGTGACCGAGCCGATCCCGGGCACCAGGATAGTCGTGTTGGGCGGAGGATTGTCGCTCACCGACATGCCTCCGACTGAGAGTCCAAGCAGACTAGTGCCCTTCGCGTCGGATGAAGATTTTCCGCCACCCGAGGAGCTGTTGGCTTGCGAAATGATTGCGCTGGCGAGCACCGTGCACGAACCGCTCACCGGGAGTACGCAAACATTTTGCGCCTTGGCAAAACTCGACGAGTTGCTGCTGGAGGCGAGAATGGTACCAGCACTGTCGCTCACCGAGGTTCCGCCGTTCACCAACGAGGTAGATAGCTGGTCTAAGTCCTGATGATCATGTCCGCCCTGCGGCGGAATGCTCACGAAGCCAACTACCACGGGTAGTTGTGACGGATTGGTCTGCTCATTGACGATCGTGGCATTTCCGCTCACCGTTCCGACCAACGAGGGACATCCAGCGGGCTGTGGGAAGTCGGCGTGCGCTTGGGCATGCGAGACCACCACATCGATGGCATCGCCGATCAGCGCTAGGCCAGTAATGTGAACCCTGATCATGTTGACCGTTAGATCGGCGGCGAAGGTGCCGCCAGCGAGCTGGCCGGATGGAGGCTGCGAACTAGACCCTATCTCCTCGAAGAGCTTGACAAAACTGCCAGCTCCGAACTGGGCCGCGGGCAGGTCTATCGTTGTGTTCGGGTTGACGTTATTCATCGGGGTGCCGTTAACGACGAGGTTCTTGAAGGCCGATCCCGCTGAACTGAACGAAGAGTTGAAAGCAGAGGCTTGTGCAGTAGCCACTGCCCGCACCACGTCTGCAGTGACCAATCCACCCACGAGGTTGACTCCGGCCGTTTCGGCAATGCCGGTATCGGTCGCCGTGTTCGTTGTCGGGTCAACCGTGCTCGTGCTCGAAGCGCTGAGCACGTTGGCCTTCAGGACAGCGCCACCAGGAGGCGGAACCGCTACGTTCAGGACTTGGTTGCTGTTGCTCGTGGAGCCGGTGCCGGACTGCGAGCTGCAAACACCTTGTGTGCAGGTCGCAGGGGTGGCGGCCGGTAGCGTCTGGTTGATTCCCAGGAGCTTGTCTTGGATTTGGGCCGCTGCGGCGTTCCCGCTTGCGTTCGCACCTGCAGGATTAAAGATGGTGAAATTGACCGGCTTAATCCTGGTGCGGTCCTTTAGTTCCGCACTCAATGACGTCGAAGCCCGCGTCTTCATGGCCACGAAAAGAACCTTGTTGCACGCGATTTCTCCGATTGTATCGGTGACATTGAGGGCCAGTTCGCCGAATAGGTTGATTCCTGTCGCTGTTAATCCGGTGATGCTGGGTGCGGTGTTTACCGCGGCGTCCCAAAGAATCCCCTTACTCCCCACGGAAAGCGGCACGAAAGTAGTGCCGTTCCACGTGAAGGCGCTAACGCCGATGACGGCACCCCCAAACTGTGTATCAAATGCGATCAGGAAGTCGCCGCGCGTACGTACCGGCAGTTGCGGGCAGCCGGGAACGGGATTCGTCGAGGGGTCCGCCTGGTTGAACTCGTAATCGATATGGGCGTCGCCGTTGTTTGATAGGCGCGACCAGTTGGCGTAGAGGAACTGCTTCTGCGCGCCGCTGACAGGGAAGAACCGGAAGGCGATCTCGCCGGCTATTGGAGCAGCGCCATTGACTGAGATTTCGTTTACGACGTCGTCTTTGGGAGGAGCGCTTCCCGTGGTGCAGACCCAACTGCTCTGGTCGTTCTCTTTGGAGCCCTGGCCGAAAATATCATCGGTTGGCCCCGTCCTGTCGGTGAACGTGGTGAGGGCGGCGGGAAAGGGGCTGCTGTCCCAATCTATGGGCTCTGACGGCGGCACCAAGTGATCGACGGTCAGGTTTCCGTCGATCTCGAAGCTGCCTACCGTGTTGCCGGCAAACGTGGTGCGATTTGCGACCCGCGTGCCAATCAGGAGCAACAATAGAAAAGTTGTGATGGTAAATAGTAGGCGCGGGGTAGTGATTCCAACCGCGCGCCAATGCTTGTGGAAACGTACTTTGGTCGTCATAGGTCCCTTCTTACCCAGGCGTTACACTCTCCCTTTTCAGGCAGGATGGATGCTTAGGTTATATGCGGCTTCCAGAAGGGCAGGGGCGGCCAGGTGTCCGAGAAATCTGAGATGGAACCCGGTCCGCTTCCGGTTAACGCTGGTCGGCATGGTGAATGTGTTGTGGAAAACAACAACTCGGCGAATACCTGATTCTAGAAGCCAGGGAAAACCCGAGTGAGCATCAGGACTATCAGTACTTTAGTACTAAAGAAGTACATCTCTAGTAATTTCTAGCGTTTCCTCTCTACCGCGGCTCCGACGCTGTCCGGGTCGCCATTCTTACTAGCGCAGCTCTTCGTTATGGCGCTTTGCGCCGAGCTTCCCCGTTCCCAGAACCGCCAGTTTTTGTCCGCTAGTTTTTGCGCCGTATGGCTAGTCATAGTTCAAACATTCTTGACTCGATTCCCCCACCGGTCAACTCAAGATTCTCAAATCCCACCGCCACGCCCGCACCGCGGCGCGCCACGGTGATTAACGTGTTTCCTGATGGCGTACTGTCGAATTCCAATGAACCACTGCTCGAGGGCGTTCCCGTAATCCAACAGACGTAAATTCTGGACCGTAACCTTTTGCGCGCCTGGCAGTTATTATTCACAGAGCGATGAAGGCCACCCAACGACCGGGAAGGAAGGCCGCTCTGCCGGAAGGCGGCCCGCTTCAGAAGGCGGGCTCTGCCGAGCAGGCGGACGAGCGCGCGCTTGTCGAGGCGGCGCAAACCGATCCGGCGAAATTTGGAGCACTCTACGAGATGCATTTTGAGCGCGTGTACGCGTTCATCGCCAGCCGGGTCCGCGATCGCGCTACCGCCGAGGATGTAACTTCGGACGTGTTTCACAAAGCGCTCGCTAACCTGACGCGATTTGAATGGCGCGGGGTTTCGTTCGCGGCGTGGCTGCTACGAATCGCGGCGAATGCCGTTGTGGATCAAGCCAAGCGCGTCGCGCGGGAGTTCCCTTCCCCGGAGGATCCGGCAGAGCTGGTCGCCGATCCCGGCTTGCGGCCTTCCGAGCTGCGGGCCATCGAGAACCACGCGAGATTGTTCCGGCTCGTGGGGCAGCTTCCGGAGGCGCAGCGGCAAGTGGTGCATCAGCGGTTCGTCGACCAGCGGAGCATCCGGGAGATTGCCGGGCGGCTGGGAAAAACGGAGGGCGCGATCAAGCAATTGCAGTTGAGGGCGCTGGAACGTTTGCGGGCGCAGATGGAGAGTGGCCATGCCTAAGCGCCCCCTCAGTGAACAAGTGGACGAGGCCGTACAGGCCATGCTGGTATCGCTGCGGCCGCGTCCAGAGCGAGACCCTAGCCCCAGCCTTGCTGTTCTCGTGCCCATTGCCCAGGTCTTGCGCGACCTTCCGCGCGAAAGTTTCCGAATCGCCCTGAAGTCCGACTTGCAAAGGAGAACATCCATGAACGAAGCTGTAGCACCATCCCCGGAAAGGTCCTTGCATTACATGCGTCCCGGCTTCACTTCCATCACGCCGTACATCCTGGTGGCCGGCGGGACGCGCTTCGTCGAATTCCTCAAAGCTGCTTTCAATGGCGTTGAACGTCTCCGCGTTCCGGCCCCTGACGGCACGATCATGCACGCTGAGGTCGCTGTCGGTAACGGCATGATCGAGTTGGGCGACGCAAACGACCAATATCCTGCCACTCCCGTTACTCTTCATCATTACGTCGACGACGCCGATGCCACCTACACCCGCGCCCTGCAAGCTGGCGCCACTTCTATCTACCCACCGACCGACGACCATCCTTCGGGCGACCGCTGGGGTGCCATCCAAGACCAATTCGGCAACCGCTGGTATATCGCTACGCCCAAAGGCTGGACTCCCGGCCCCAAAGGCCTTCGTTCCATCCAGCCTTATCTCCACCTACGCGACGCCCACAAGATGATTCCCTTCCTCGAGTCCGCTTTCAGCGCCGAGGCTTTGGGCGTTCACAAATCGCCCGAGGGTCATGTCCTCCACGCCACCATCCGCATCGGCAACGCTACCCTCGAGATCGACGAAGCCCACGGCGAATTTCAGCCGATGCCCTGCTACCTCCACATTTATGTTCCTGATACGGACGCCCTTTACGCCCAGGCTCTCCGCGCCGGAGCCACCTCCGTCGAGGCGCCCACGAACAAGCCCTACGGCGATCGAGCGGCTGGCGTGAAGGACCCGTTTGGGAATAGCTGGTTTATTGCGACGTATTTGGGGAAGTAGAAGGGCGACGCGGTCGCCCCCGCAGCAGTGTTCATCTCTCTTCGAGGGACTTTTCCGTGCCCCTTCTGCGTGTTCCGGTCCGCTGCCACCTAGGGAATCCGCTGGGCCGACTCAGAGCACGAAGCATGCGCCATGCCCATCGTAAGCAAAGGGAGCTAAGCACGCGGGAAACTCTAAGGGAGATGTGGATTGAGCCACCTCAACGGGGATTGTGTACGGAGATGCTTCGGTGTAGGTTATCGTGCGACCGGGAAGCACGAAAAAAGTAAAGGCTGGTTTGCTCCCGCAGGAGGCGGTGAAACATGCCCAAGGGAACGGAGAAAGACCGTTGGACACGGCGAGGGTTTCTGGGAGTAGGCTCAGCCGCCCTGGCTGCTGCCGGCATGCTGTCGGCAAAGGGTGCTGCGGGACAGGGGCAGGAGTCAGCCCAAAAGCCAAAGACCGATCGAAGCAGAAGCGACCCGGGTCCGACGAACGCCGCTCTAGACGCCGCAAACCCGGACTCGAACAACCCGCTGGCGACGGACGCGGGCGGGGTACAAACCTTCAAGTATCCCTTCTCTTTCGCTCACAAGCGGCTTCACCAGGGAGGGTGGTCGCGTGAGGTGACGGTGCGCGAACTGGCAGTCTCGAAGGCGCTCGCAGGAGTGAACATGCGACTCACCGCCGGCGGCGTCCGGGAACTGCATTGGCATACGGCAGCGGAGTGGGCGTACATGCTGTATGGCACCGCGCGGATCACTTGCATCGATTCGGACGGCAAGAGCTTTGTTACCGACGTAAAGGAGGGCGATCTCTGGTACTTTCCGCCCGGAATTCCCCATTCGATTCAGGGACTTGCTCCGGACGGGACCGAATTTCTGCTGGTGTTCGATGATGGCAACTTCTCCGAGTATGAGACAGTGCTGCTCTCCGACTGGATGGCGCACACGCCGCGCGACGTTATGGCAAAGAATTTCGGCGTCTCTCAAGGAGCGCTGGAAAAGATGCCCAGGAAAGAGCTGTTTATTTTTCAGGCCGAGGTCCCCGGACCGCTGGCGGAAGACCAACGCATTGCGGCAGGAGCGCTGGGCGTTTCCCCGATTGATTTTGCCTTTCGCACCATGCAGCAGCCGCCCACGAAGCGCTCCAAGAGCGGCGAGGTCCGGGTCATCGATTCGAGCAGCTTCAAGGTAGCAGCGAATATCGCCGCGGCGGTGGTCACGTTGCGTCCCGGCGGGCTGCGCGAACTGCACTGGCATCCCAACGCCGACGAGTGGCAGTTCTATATCGGCGGCAAGGCGCGCATGACGGTGTTCGCCACGGGGGGCCGCGCGCGCACCATGGACTTTGAAACCGGGGACGTCGGCTACGTGCTGAAGGCGCTTCCGCACTACATCGAAAATACCGGGAACACGGAGTTGAAATTCCTGGAAATGTTTAAGAGCAGCTACTATCAAGACCTCGCGCTTTCCGAGTGGCTCACCCACACGCCCCCGGAACTTGTCGCCGCGCATTTGAACCTGGACAAGACCACGCTCGACGCGCTACCCAAAACAAAACCCGTGATCGTACCGGAGTAGCAGGCGAGCCAGGAATTCCACTTGAGGATCAGGCTAGGCGGCGGATTCGGAGCGAAACAGGCGCTGGAAGCGCGGGCCAGTGAAATGGACACCAACGAGCTTTTCGCCGTGCGACTGCGCCTCAGCGACGTGCACGACGCGGCCGCGCGTGGCGAAATCGGATTCCATGCGGCGCGAGACGTAGTTCGAAAATGGAATGCGGATTTCGAGGTCGGAGCCGACGGCGACGTCGAAGCGCGTCAGAAAAGCGGCGCCGCTGCGGCAAAGATTTTCGCTGGAGGTTTCTTCCTCGAAGACGATGCCGCGGGAGTCGCGGCCGCGAACATACATGGGTAGGCGGACGGCGATTCTACGTTCCGAGCGTTGGCTCGAGACGGACGTGCTGACTCGGACCATGGGCTGGGTCCTCGATTCTGGCGGCCTCGACCGGGTCGTGGCCGTCCATTTCCTGCGCGCCCGTAAGCCGGGCGAGTGCGGCGGCTCGGCCCTCAAAGAAGCGTTCGACGCTCGAGAGGACCTCGCTGGGCGTTCGCGCCGCGTGTACGATTCGGCGAAGCTCGCTGCCGTTCCCCACGCCATGAGTAAACCAGCAAGCGAACTGCTTCATTTTGCCTATACCGTCGGGCAGGTTGGCAGCGCAAATTTGCCCATAGTAGTCAATCAGTAACCGATAGCGGTCCTCCTCTGTTGGAGTGGTGTAGCGGCCGGTTTCCGCAAATTGCCGCATCTGCGAAAAAATCCAGGGATTGGTGGCGGCGGCGCGGCCGATCATCACGGCATCGCAGCCGGTTTCGCGAAACATGCGCGCGGCATCTTCGGGCACGTTGACGTCGCCGTTGCCGATGACGGGAATTTTCACGGCTTGCTTGACGGCGGTGATGAGAGACCAGTCGGCAGCGCCACTGTAGCCCTGGAGACGCGTGCGCGGGTGGACCGCGACGGCCTCGACGCCGATGCTTTCCGCCATTTTCGCGACGTCCACGGCAACGATGGAGTTTTCATCCCAGCCGGCGCGCAGCTTGATGGTGAGAGGAATTTTTGCGGCGGCGCGGACGGCTCTGAAGATTTGTTCGAGTAGCGGCAGGTCGCGGAGCAGGCCGGAGCCGCCGCACTTCACCACTTTCTTGGCGGGACAGCCAAGATTGATGTCCACGGCGTCGTAGCCGAGGTCTTCGACCATTTTTGCGGCTTCGGCCATCACTACGGGATTCGCGCCGAAGAGCTGCGCCGTGATGGGGTGCTCGTCTTCCTGGAAATAGAGATAACGCAGAGTTTTTTTGGCGCTGCGTGTGATGCCTTCGGAGCTGGTGAACTCGGTCATCAGCAGGCCGCAGCCACCGAGGCCGCGAATCACGCGGCGGAAGAGCGTGTCCGTCACGCCCGCCATCGGTGCGAGGATCGCAGCGGGGCGAATGGTCAGGTCGCGGATTTGGAAGCTCGCCGGAATCATTGGCCTATCGATGATGCAGCCAGAGTAAGGGTCCACAGAGACTGCCCAGCACAAGCGCACCCACAAAGAACAACCGGAACTGAGGTAAACCTATCAGCCCCATCAAAAGAAGGCCGAGAGCTATGACCAAACCGATGGGATGCCCGGTCCATTCACCGCCGCCGTAACGGCCGAACGGCACAACCTTGATGGGGTCCGGTTCGGCGTTGTGCGCAACAACTTTCCGCCGATCACGAATTCGGAAGCTCGCGGGAACCATGGATTCCAGTTTAGGCTGATGGGCGTGCTGTAGCAAGACGGTGCGTGATCGGTGTTCCGCTGCCCAGGCTACATAGAATTACCTGAAATTAGGGCTTGCAAAGCGTTTTAGTTTTGGTATAAGGACTCTCGGGTGAATCTGCGGCCCCACCGCGGTTTCGCCCTTTTTCTTTTTGCGCCGCATTTCCCCCGGCTCGGGCTTTGCCCCTGCTGAGAAGTTGACCGGCGACATCTCCGGTCCTGATCGTCCCGAGTCCTTGTAGGGGCGCGCTTTAGCGCGTCCCAAGTAAGGGCACGATATGTCGTGCCCTTAGTTTCTTCTCTGTGACCTCCGTGCTCCGGCCTCCGTGCTCCGGCCTCTGTGTTCTCTGTGTTAAGTCTTTGTCCTTACTTTCCCCTGTGAACTGTTAACTGACCATCGAAGCGCGGTTTGTGTGCCCCGGCTCTTGCCGGGGATCCCGACCTTGTCGGGGCTGTCAACCTCCCTAGGATCCAACCATGAAAAACAAAAAACCGAACGCCGAACTTATCTGGAAACAATTGGAAGACCTACTCGTGCCGCGCCTGCGCCTGTCGGTCATCGACCGCACGGTCTATTCGCATCTCCTGCGGCACAGCCGGCTGGAAGGAAAACTCCGCCTCCGCTTTTCGATTCAGTGGCTGGGACGCAATATCCGGCTATCCACGGGGCCGGTGCGCGAGGCCGTACGCCGGCTCGCGGCCCAAGGTGCATTGCGCTTGGTCCAGCGCAGCAAAGCCGGGCACGTGGTCGAGGTGCGGCTGCCCGACGAGATTCGCGCCGTGAGGCTGAATCGCATCGAAAGCCGGGCCGCCGCCAAGGAACAGGGGACGGGCGCTTGCGCTGCGGTTAACATCGAGGAAGCGGACTTTCTGCGCAGCAAGCCGCTGCGAAAGGCCATCCACGCGCGCGAGCGCGGCCAATGCTTTTACTGTTTGCGCCGGACCACGCCGACGGTGCAGTGCCTGGACCACTTCGTGCCGCAGGCGCGGTTGGGGCGCAATTCCTACCGCAACCTGGTCTCCAGCTGTATGGAATGCAACGTCCAGAAAGGGGAAAAGGCCGCCGACGATTTTCTCCGCCGCCTCTACCGCGAGCGCCGCTTGACCGCCACCGAACTCGCCGCCCGCCTCCGCGCCCTCGACGCCCTCGCCTCCGGCAAGCTCCGCCCCTCCCTCGCTATTGACAAGTGAAATTTTTAACTGTACAGTTCAAGTAGATGAACTGGAGAGTTTATGCCAAGCACTAAGACCGCTGCGAAGGATAGCATCGTGATTCCCGCCCTGCGGGCCAGGTCGACCTTCGGCAAGCTGCTGAACCGCGTCGATAAGGAAAGCCGCTCCCTGGTGATCGAGAAGCGCGGCACTCCCCGAGCGATCCTGCTGAGCATCCGGGACTATGTCCGGCTTGCCGCTCCCGAGCCCGAAGTTCTGCGAGCCATCGGCGAGGAATCCAGGCGCAAGGGCACCGCGTCCCTTTCTTCGCGCCAGATTGACGGCATCATCAGAGCGGCCCGCAGGGGAAAAAAGGCTAGCCGAAAAAGCAGCGCTAAGAAGTAAGGCCTCACCGGCCATGCACCAGTGAGAGGACTGGATGCTTCCCCTTCGTTTAGTCCTCGATACAAATATCGTTGTATCGGCTGCGCTCAAGCCTGCCGATTTGCAACGCACCGTCTTTCTCCTGGCCCTCACGAAGCCGGCCCGCGTCTACCTGTCGGAGCCGGTCTTCGCGGAGTACCGTTCCGTCCTATCGCGGGCGGAACTTCATATCCGCAAAGGGCTCCGGCAGCAGTTTCTTCAACTCCTCGAAAACCGGGCCCATTTCGTCGCGCCCTCCGGCTCGCTTCAAGTCACCTCTGACCCCGCCGACAATATTTTCCTCGAATGTGCCGACGCCGCCCGGGCGGACTACTTGATCACCGGCAATCAGCGCCATTTCCCAAAGTTCTGGAAGAAAACTAAAATCATCAGCCCCCGCGAATTGATCGGCATCGTCGGGCCGCATCTACTCTCCTAAAACCAAAGCGTAGAACCCGAAAGTAGAAATTCGAAAATAGAAATTGGAGAAGGGCAAGAGAAAGACCCAAAGGCGTTTTTCGGAATTAAGGCGCCGCCACCCGCCGCAGTTAGAGGGTTTTGAGGAATTCATCGAACGACATGATTCGCCTCGCTTGACTGGACCGGGCCGTTCTCGTTCGAAGATTCTTGTCCTCGCTCACTATGATGAATCGATCCATCGAAAGGTAGTACAGCTGGAACTGGTCGTATACGTCCGACTTATTCTTTTCTAAGTTGTAGTTTCGTGTGAGGAATTCGCGCGTCACGAAGATCGTGAATTCAAGAACGGCGTCGAGTCTCTTCGTGATTTCAGCAACGGAGCCAGGCTCCGTCGGCGCACCCATCCATCGAAGGAAACTCTCGCTGTATTCCACTCGCTCGGTATCCGAAACTAGACGAGTCGCAACTTCCTTGCGGAGTTCAGCGGGCAGACGTTTTCTCGTTTCTTGAAAGTGCTCGCGCCAACGCGGATAGATTTCGTTGGCGTTACGCTCGACTTCTTTCTGCCAAGCGCGCCTCGGACCTGAAGCCAAATTTGTAAGTGCTGACGGTTTGAATCCTGCAAGTCCTGCTTGGCCCTTTCCTCGAGTCACTAATCTATTTACTCGGACACGATTTGAGAGAATCTCTTCCAGCGAATTAGCGCGGCGCACGACCGTCATGTAGTCGGCGAGGACTTCGATCGGGAGTCGTGGAACTTCGGGAGGCAGTGGGCGCCCGAGCACTTCGTTGCAAATTAAGAAACGAGGTTCTTCATGGATGCGGCCCTTCAAAAGTTGGTAGGCGAATTCGATCTGCTTTCTTTGTTGAATAAAATTCTCGGGGCGCACCTCATCGTGAACGCCTGCGAGAAGTTCCAGAGTGGTGACCGAACTAAGTCGCCAGCCGTGGCCGGGGCGATGCGCAAGTAGGAGCCGCCAGTCCTGCTGCGAGATCGAACCATCTTGAACGTGGCCGAAGATGTCCGTGTCGAAAATGGGCGTCGGCCGCAAAGATTGGGCATTCTCCTAAGGCGAATTCTAGCAATCGGCACCGCTAGAAACGGCGGATTTCTCTCCCGCTCTGGATCCGCGGGTGGCGCATCCTTAACAGGCTGAGACGGCTCCGCGTGGCCTACCCTTTGCGATTTTGTTTTGTGCGCGTCGTTTGTGCGTTTTTTGCATCCCGGTCGTTTCTACTGGGGCGTCCCGGACGATTCTGCGCGACAAAGGGTGGGCAATTCTTTGCTTCGCTTTGACCAGCCGCCGACGATGGGGCTGTGGCGTCCAGCGCTGGCGGCCTACCACCCTTGATGACGAGCCAGGGGCAAACTAGAAATTAGAAACTAGAAGTCAGAGAAAGGAGAAGAGTTGTTTTGAGTTGTGAGTGTGCGAGAGCTTCCTCGTTCGATTGAAGGGAGCCTGAAAGATTCCGGATTCCTCTTCCTTGCCACCCGCCCACCATCTTTCCGAACTGCTATCGAACCAGAAGAGGCTTCCACTTGCGGAGGTTGCAGGTTACGCTGAGCACACCTAAAGTAGGTGCGAGAGTTGGAGCTGTACATGAAAAGGCTCGTCCCGGTGGAATCTGCCTCTGCATTAATCGACGAGAAGATCAAGGAACTTGGGGACTGGCGCGGGAAGACGCTCGCGAAAGTGCGCGAAATCATGCACGAGGCAGACCCTGAGATCCTCGAAGAGTGGAAGTGGATGGGGACTCCCGTCTGGTCTCACGGCGGCATCGTCTGCACGGGAGAGACGTACAAGAAAGTCGTCAAGATGACATTTGCCAAGGGAGCTGCGTTGAAGGACCCTTCAGGTCTATTCAACTCCAGCCTCCACGGGAATTCCAGGCGCGCCATCGACATCCACGAAGGCGACAAGGTCGATGAGGCGGCCTTGAAGGATCTCATCCGCGCTGCAGTGGCGCTCAATCTCAAGGGCAAGAGCAAGCCGAAGCCCCGGCGAGCGAGCAGCAAGCGGGCCGACTAGCTTCATCACGGGTGGCGCATCCTTAAAAGGCTGAGACGGCTCCGAGTGGCCTTCCCTTTGCGATTTTGTTTTGTGCGCGTCGTTTGCGTCCCGGACGATTCTGCGGGACAAGGGTGGGCAATTCTTTGCTTCGCTTTAAACCAGCCGCCGACGATGAGGCTGTGCGTCCTGCGCTGGCGGCCTAGCGCCCTTGATGACGAGTCGAACTGCCCCAGTTCCCGATAGTGGGCGAGTTTCCGACAATACGACTTCCCGGTACCGATCCGGGCCCATCCGGATTACGCATTATAAAAGGGCGCCCCTTTTGGAGTAGGTTTGAGCGCTGACCTCATCCCCTACCGAAAGGAGCACCCTAAATGGACAGTACGAAGTATATCGGCATGGACGTGCACAAGGAAACCGTTTCGATCGCGGTGATGAATTCCGGCGGCAAGCTGCTGATGGAGTCCGTCCTCGAAACGAAA
>QHYN01000135.1 GCA_003224145.1 Acidobacteriota bacterium | reverse complement strand
GTAAATCTTGAGCTTGCGATAGTGGCGTACGCGGCTGGTCTCGAATTTGAGGCGGTTGCCGTTGGCGTCGGTGACGGATTTGACGTCGAGAAACAGCGAGTAATTGAGCCCCTGCGGTGTGACGTATTCGACAGGGATGCTGCGGTACAGGCCGTGCCACGGCCCACCGATAAAATGGACCTGGATATTTTCGGTGACGTCGATCGAACCGCTCGGCGAGACCACAATCTCCGCGTCGAATTTCTCGATCCGAAGCTGTTTGCTGGTGAATGAAAAGCAGGTCGCAACAAAGCCGACGAACAGCAGCGCGGCGGCAGCTACCCGCCACAGCGAAAAGGTGTGCAAGCGCATGATGGGCGCCGCGCTCCTGCCCTCATGCCTTCGGCGCACTGAAACTGACCTTCGGGGCTTCCCGTTCCGCCGCAGCGGCCACTTCAAAGAATTGCCGTTCCTTGAAGCCCAGCATATTGGCAAAAATGTTGGTCGGGAATTGCTCGATCTTGGTGTTGAGATCGCGAACCACGGCGTTGTAATAACGCCGCGCGTTCTGGACGGTATCTTCGATTTGCGAAAGGGAATTCTGCAGCGAGGTGAAGCTTTCGATGGCGCGGAGCTGCGGATAGGCTTCTGCGAGTGCGAAGAGGCTTTTCAGCGCGCCGGTGAGTATGTTTTCCGCCTGCGCCTTATCGGCGGGCGTGGTGGCAGTCATCGCGCGGTTGCGTGCATTGATGACGCCTTCGAGCGTGTCCTTCTCGTGCGCGGCGTAGCCTTTCACGGTCTCGACGAGATTGGGAATCAAGTCGTAGCGACGCTTGAGCTGCACGTCGATGTCCGCCCAGGCGTTGTCGCATTGAATTTTCAAGCGCACCAGGCTGTTGTACATGCCGATGAGGAAGATAACGAGCAGTACGAGGATGCCCAGAATGATCAGACCTGTCATCGGAAAACCTCACACGTAGTGAAGTGAACACAAAGTTCGGTAACGCCAATATACGTGGGGGCCGTGCGAGTGTAAAGCAGGCGGCAGAAGGTGCCGTTCAATGTGTAACCACCGGACTGTTAAGTTAGATGTTGGTATCGTATTAGTTTTGTTCTATCCTTGCCAAGCTTGCTGGGAGCTTCCCTCCTGATGCTCTACAAGACGCAGAGCGCGGCAGTTTACGGCATAGACGCCTACCTCGTGGAAGTGGAGGTGGACGTGGGATCGGCGCGCATGCAGGACTTCAACGTAGTGGGCCTGCCGGACAATGCGGTGAAAGAGAGCCGCGAGCGCATCAAGAGCGCGCTGCGGAATTGCGGCTACGAATTTCCCTATGGGCAGGGCGTGACCATCAATCTGGCGCCGGCAGATGTGCGCAAGGAAGGCTCGGGATTCGATCTGCCGATGGCGTTGGGTCTCGTGGGGTGCCAGGGGCAGTTTTTCGGCAAGCAAGTGGACAAATGCATGTTTCTCGGGGAGCTGTCGCTCGACGGGAGTGTGCGGCCGGTGCGTGGTGCGCTGTCAGCGGCGCTTGCTGCGCGCGAAATGGGTTTGCAGTCTGTGGCTGTTCCTGAGGCAAACGCAAAAGAAGCAGCGGTGGTGGAGGGCGTGAATGTTTTTGCGCTGAAGTCCCTGCCACAAGCGGTGGACCTGATAAATTCGCCGGAGTCCTTTACGCCGGTGAAGGTGGACGCGGCGCAGATGCTCTCGGAAGCGGCGCAGTATTCCGTGGACTTGCGCGACGTGCACGGGCAGCAGGCAGCTAAGCGCGCCTTGGAAGTTGCCTGCGCCGGCGGGCACAACATTTTGTTCATCGGGCCGCCGGGCGCCGGGAAGACCATGCTGGCGAAGCGCATTCCCACAATCCTGCCGCCGATGTCGCTCGAGGAAGCCATCGAGACGACGCGCATTCACAGCGTCGCAGGTGTCTTAGAAGACAGCCGCGGGCTGGTCGGCACGCGCCCGTTTCGTTCGCCGCACCACACCATAAGCGATGCGGGATTGATCGGCGGGGGCGCGGTGCCGCGGCCGGGGGAAGTGTCGCTCGGTCATAACGGCGTGCTGTTTCTGGATGAATTGCCGGAGTTTCAAAGAAACGTTTTAGAGGTGATGAGGCAGCCGCTCGAAGATGGAGCCGTCACGATTTCCCGCGCGGCCGTTTCCGTGACTTTTCCTTCGCGCTTCATGCTTGCGGCAGCGATGAATCCCTGCCCGTGCGGGTATTTTGGCGATCCCACGCGCGAGTGCCACTGCACGCCGCCGATGATCCAGCGTTATGTCTCGAAGATTTCGGGCCCGTTGCTGGACCGCATTGATATTCACATCGAAGTTCCCGCGGTGAAATACAAGGAGCTGCGCGCGCCTTCTTCCGCTGAAGATTCGGCCGCAGTCCGGCAGCGCGTGATCGCCGCGCGGGAGCGCCAGCTGGAAAGATACCGGGGAGAGAAAAGGATTTACGCGAATGCTCAGATGATGCCCAAGATGATTCGAAAGCATTGCTCCATCACACCGGAGGGCGAAAAATTGCTGGAAAACGCCATCACGCGGCTGGGGCTTTCCGCCCGCGCCCACGACCGTATCTTAAAGGTTGCTCGTACGATTGCCGATCTCGATGGAGGCGCAAGCATAGAGCCGCGGCACCTGAGCGAGGCGATTCAGTACCGCACGTTAGACCGCTCCTATTGGGCCTGAGAAGATGCCGGCCCTCTCTGCTATTATTGTCAATAAGGAACGCCCGAAGCGGCTTGCTCTGTGACACTTCAGCTGTTCCTGCGAACGGGGAGTTGGATGGTTGCTCCATTGACTCCGTTTCCCTGGCTATGTTACCCATTAGGCGCTCACATTGGGAGCTTCCGGGGCGGCTCCAACAAGAAACATGACGCTAGAAACCAAGCACCTTGAAATTACGCTGGAGACCCAGGTCGAGAGTGTGAATCTCGCTGAGGAGATGTGTTTGCGTGTCGCGGAAGCGGCTGGGTTTGGTGAGGATGACTGCTACCGCATCGGAATGAGCGTGCGAGAAGGCGTGATCAACGCGTTTCACTACGGAAACCAGGAGCGTCCCGAAAAGAAAATCCACCTTGCGGTAGATCTCACCGCAGAAAAAATGATTATTCATGTGCTGGACGAGGGGGGCGGCTTCCGGCTGACCGATGTGCCCGACCCGCTTGCGGAAGAGAATCTGCTCAGTACTTCGGGGCGCGGGATTTTCCTCATGCGTGCCTTCATGGATGAGTTCGAGGTGGTGGAGGGGCGAACGGGCGGCGCGGAAATCGTGATGTCGAAGAAACTGCCCGCGCCCGGAACCACTTCCCCGAATGGCCAGGGTGGAACTTAAGGAGAAACATGTTTTTGCGCGCAACTCATCGCGATGCCGGACAAGTCACCGTCGTTGATTTTAGCGGGCGCATCACCCTTGGTGACGGCAGCGCGCTCCTGCGCAAAATGATTCGAGGGTTGCTCGACGACCAGCGGAAACAAATCCTCCTGAATCTTGCAGACGTCGACTACATTGACAGTTCGGGAATCGGCGAGCTCGTCAGCGGATACACGGCCGTGAAGGGCCGAGGCGGCGACTTGAAATTGTTGCACTTAACGAAGAAAGTGCGCGACCTTCTTCAGATCACGAAACTCTTCACAGTCTTTGACGTGTACACCGACGAGAGCACAGCGCTTCGCAGTTTCCAGTAGGCGATTCCCTTCGACGCTGTTTGTTCTTTCCGTGCTTTCCCCCCTCGCGTGAATGGCCCCGCTGCGGCACAATCTTCTGGATGACAGTGCCAGGGGATACGGCTTGGATTGTGAACCGGGCAAAATCGCTCGGCTTCGACCTGTGCGGCGTGGTGCGCGCGGACAAGTTTCCCGAACTCCAACACACTCCGGATTGGCTCGCCCGCGGATACGGCGGCGAAATGAAGTATCTCTTCGATCCACGTCGTGGCGATCCACGAACGGCCATGCCGGGCGTCCGGAGCATCATCGTTTGCCTGCTTAACTACAACACCAGCCATCCTCTTTCCACGGACGCCATCCTTTCAGGCCCTGATGACGAACCGAGGGGCTGGGTCTCTCGCTATGCGTGGGGGGATGACTATCATGATGTGCTGAGTAAGAAGCTGGATGCGTTGGCGGAGGTTTTGCGCGAACGATTTCCGGAACCATTTCAGGCCAGGACCTACGTGGACACGGGTCCCGTTCAGGAGCGCGTGCTGGCGAAATATGCGGGCTTGGGTTGGCTAGGGAAAAATACTTTGCTGCTCAACCAGACACTCGGCTCTTTCTTTTTTCTCGGCGTAATTCTCATGACTCTGGATCTTGAACCGACGCTCGGCGCCGGAGAGCTGCCGCCGCCGGATTTGTGTGGAAGCTGCCGGCGTTGTCTTGACGCTTGTCCGACACAAGCTTTTGTCGAGCCTTATGTCATGGACGCCCAAAAGTGTATTTCTTATCTGACCATCGAATTGCGTGGCGCCATCCCCGAGCAGTATCGCGAGCCCATGGGCAAACATGTTTTTGGCTGTGACATCTGTCAGGATGTCTGCCCGTGGAATCACCGCGCTCCCGTTTCCACAGTCTCGCAATTCCAGCCAAGAGTTTTTTCTTTGCTCGAGAAAAACGCATCCGGAGCATCTCCACGGTCTCCGGAGGATTCACTTTTCTTTCCTAGGCTCGAAGGGTTTCTGGAACTCGGCGAGACGGATTTTCGCGAGCTCTTTCGCGGAAGTCCCGTCAAACGGGCCAAGTGGCGCGGCCTGTTGCGCAACGCCTGCATCGCGCTCGGCAATTCCCGGTTCACTCGGGGCAGCGCGGTTCATGCCCGAATCTGCGATTCTCTGAAGAGGCTCGCAGCCTCAAGTGAGTTGATTATTGCCGAATCTGCCCAATGGGCACTTTCACGCATCCAATAAGCGTGCGGAGGAAAAGCCTCGACGGACATAGGTGGGAAATCAGGACGCGACACCGCGCCGACTTGCCTTCAGACCTTTTTCAAAGGCCTCCTTACCATCTCGGCGGCACTGGCGGTATAATCTCACCCGCTGGCCAACTGGCTTTCCGCGTCTCCCGAGGTTTCCATGAATCGCCGCAAATTTTTGTTCAATACGAGTATCGTCGGCGCAGGATTGTTTGGGGCAGGGAGAAGTGCACCAGATCTTCTTCGCGCCGGCTCCGTAAGCATTTCGGATTCAAATCTCACACTGGAGGAAAAACCCGTGGCATTTACCGTGCCCCCGCTTCCTTATTCGTTCGACGCACTGGAACCTTACATCGACGCCAAAACGATGGAGATCCATCACGACAAACATCATGGCGCTTACGTCACTAATTTGAACAAGGCCCTGGATGGCCATGCCGATCTACAGGCCAAGTCCATCGACGACCTTCTCAAAGGTCTCGATTCCATCCCGGAGAATATCCGCACTGCCGTCCGCAATAACGGCGGCGGACACTGGAATCACACTCTATTCTGGACGTTGATGAAGAAGGGCGGCGGCGGAGAGCCCAAAGGAGATTTGGCCGCGGCGATCAACTCGGCGTTCGGATCGTTTACCGGTTTTCAGGATAAGTTTGCTGCTGCCGGTCTGGGCCGCTTCGGCTCTGGCTGGGCCTGGCTCGTCATGAAAGACGGCAAATTGGCGATCGACTCGACTCCGAATCAGGACACGCCCTATCTCCTGGGTGGAGGCGCAAAAGCGGTGCTGGGCCTGGACGTTTGGGAGCACGCGTATTATTTGAAGTATCAGAACTTGCGCGGCGATTACATCAAGGCCTGGTGGAACGTCGTGAACTGGGACAAGGCCGGGGAACTCTTCGCCGCGGCGAAAAAGTAGTCGCCAAAGGGTACTTCCAAAAAACTAAAAGGCCCTCGACTTGGTCGAGGGCCTTTTCCTTTCTCTCAAGATTAAACGTGATTCCGAATCATGCCATCATTTGTCGCTTCGCCAGGGGAACCACCGCCACCGCGCGTTGGGGCGGCGTGTAACTCTTCACCGCGGCCGCGGCTGCATAGGAACGCACTTCCCCCGTCGCCACTGTCATGGGCATCGGCACTGTACCGAAGCTGTGCGCCGAGGCTTCGCGAGCCAGTTCCATCCGGCCCCGTACCTGGTATTTCGCGAGCAACGAGGACACGTGGAATTTCACGGTTCGTTCGGAGAGATTCAGATTTGTTGCGATTTCCTTATTGGAAAGACTGTTGGTCACACCGGCAAGAACTTCTTCTTCGCGGCGCGTTAGCCTTACTCGGCCATGAACCGACCTTCCGGCCTCCAGCAACTGGTCCGCCTTTTCGTTGAGGCCTCCCAGAATGCCATTTTCGGCACGGACCATCACAATGTAATCACTCGGCGCCTGCCCTCGAACAAGGCAGTGCATCGCCAGAAGTCCTGCGGCCTGCTCTACTGGGAACCTTCCATCAGGATCGGCTTGGACATGGAAATGCGCTACTCCAGTATTTTTTTCATAAAAGAAGAAAACCTCACGGGAGGAAACAGGCTGGGCGCTGAGCAACTGCTGCGGACGGTCACTTCTGTGGATTACCTTCACGTGCACCCCCTCAGAATGCAGCCTCGTGACGGAACCGAAGCTAATCAAGTTTTTATTTTGTGCCCCTCGACGAGGCAAATTCCCCGAGCTGGGTAAACTGTCCGGCAGGAGTCCAAAACAGAGGGCTGACGCCTCGGCGATTACCCATCCAGACGGCAAGTCCTCGCCACGGGCTCCCCGAAAGTCCGCATGCAAGCGTCCCACCGAGCCTTCTTGCTGCTCTGCAAATATTCTTCCGAACGAAAGCAGATGGAAGTTACTCAGAAATGGGACACTTAGATCAAAATCCTTGCAGGAAATTGGCTTTCTCCAGGGTAGGAATTGCACAGGCAGCGAAATTTTTTCCACGAATTCGCCACAAGCTATACACACGCAACAGCTTGGAAGGTTCTACAACTACTGCTCCAGGCCCTGTGGAAAACTTGTCTTGCTCCACTTGTCATTGGAGCTTGTCAAGAATCAAACAACACGCGTTTGCTGCGGGCTTACAAGTTCGTAGGCCACACCGCGCCAGCGGATTTTCCTTGTGACCAAAGAGTTCACAAAATTGGCCACATAGAGAAACGGCACAAACAAGGTTAGCAACAGGTAGATCCAAGCTTGGCCCGTAATCAGTGATCGCGCAGCGGGGAGGGCTTCCGTCACGCCAATAAGACGGAGCGCACCCCGAATTACGGAGAGCAACATGGGCAGGAAAGTCAGCGTCATGATGTGGAATGCCGGTCTCTGCGCGAGCAGCTCCTCCATGATCAGGATGGCTCCGAGCAGTATCGTCAGGCAGTACACAAGATGTGTGATGGCCGCAAACCTCCAGACTCTTTCCGCGTAAACCCGTGTGATGAGGATTTGACGATTCGTAAACTCCAATAACCCTTCAAAGTCGGTCTCCACGTAGGAAAGCGTTATGCATTCCGGCAGGAAAACGATCGGCCGTCCGATGCGTTCCAGCGCGTGAGTTAGGGAATAATCATCGCTGACGGAATTTTTCCATTCCTCCACCACACCGGATTGTTCGAAAATGTTCCGGCGAATGGCCGTGC
>QHYN01000134.1 GCA_003224145.1 Acidobacteriota bacterium | reverse complement strand
ACATCGTCTGCAGGTGACGCAGTCACAGCCCGCAGTAGCGGCCGTCACGGCAATCTGTCGCCGGCTACCTCAGATTGGTGATGAGGGAGGCCCCTATGATCAAGGACGATCGCGACCCTTTGGAGGTTCTGAGATTCGAGCTTCGCTTCTTGGAAGACGGCGGATACGGACGGTCTCCACGGGCACCACGGCGGCCACCGCTCATCTTTGAAGATTCACTAACCTGCATGAACTTTTGTTTTGACATTTTTGCATTGTTGCCGGGGGTGTAGGGGGTACGCGCGGTAGGAGGAGTGAAAGTATCAGTTGAATTACAGCTTCAACATGTTGAGCGGGAATAGGTTGCGCCGTTTGGCTCTCAGAGTTGTTCGAGGTCGCGTTTCCGGCTGTAGCGGTAAGCCATCGCCACGCCCAAGCTCATGAACCCCGCCGGCGGCACAAGCAGCAGGAGCACCCCCCTGTTGATTGCCCTCTGGCCACCTTTGGAGCTGGCGTCCACGTAGCTGGAACACATCGCGCACCCTTGGCTGAAGGCGCGTGGCACGACGCACAAGGAGCACAGGAAAAGGAAAGCGGCCAGAAATGCAAAGCGAAGTTTCATTTCACTCCCAGTGTAACAATGCGGTGCGCGTCCGGGAAGAAAAAAATGGTCATCAGGATGAGGCACGCCACGACCGAACACATCGTCAGCCACTTCATGCGCGAAATCTCGTACCGCAAGTGCATGAAGAATCCGATGATCAGCGCCGCTTTGATCAGCGACAACCCCATCAGAATCGTCAGCATCTTTACCGGCTGCATGTTCTGATAGGTCAAGTAAACCTCAACCGCTGTCATCACCAGCAGCGCGCCCCAGACCCAGAAGAATTGACCCTTCTTGTGATGGCGTTGTTCTTCTGCAACGCGTTCCGCGAGAGCAATTTGAGTAGCGTCCATTTCTTTGCGGCTCCTAGAGAATCCTTGCGGACATCAAATACACCAACGGGAAAATGAACATCCACACCAGGTCCACGAAATGCCAGTACAGCCCGGCCACTTCGACGTCCGACGAATCGTAAACTTTCGGCTTCAGCCACAGAATAATCCCGCACACAATCGCCGCCAGCAGCAGCACGTGTGAGCCGTAGTGGAACGGACTGTAAGCCGGCGTTCCGAGCCAGGCGATCAGCCACAGCACCAGCAGGACGGGAATGAACTTGCGCCGCAACGCCACTACTCCGAGATAAACGATTCCGAGCGTCACGTGCAGCATATGCATGCCTGTCAACGTAAAAAACGTCGAAGGAAACTGCGGCACGCTCTTCGCTACGTTAGCAAACTCGGCGTTCGCCTCATGTCCCGGAACGGCAGGAAACATGGGCAACGTCAGGCCTTCAGCGATCAGGTTGCTCCACTCCTTGCCGTGCAGCACCACGAACGCGGCTCCGCAGACCATCGTGGCCAGCAGCCACAGCGTCTGCGCCTTCGCATCGTGCTGTACCGACGCGCGAACCGCCAGCACCATGGTCAGCGAACTGGTGAGCAGGAAGGCCGTCATGATCGTGGCGTTGATGATACTCGCAGAGTGGAACGGGGTCGGCCAGCCCGCTGTCGAAATGCGTCCGTAACTGTAGGCATACAGCAGCGCCCCGAACGTCAGCGAATCCGACATCAGGAACAGCCACATCCCGATCTTCTTCGAATACGTTCCAAACAGCGATGGTTCGTATACCGACGGGATGTCCTGCGAAACAACGGAATCAGCCATGCGCCCGGCCTCCTCGTCAACCTTTGCTTATCTCGCAAACTCCAGCAAACACAAAATGTAAACCCACAGCGCCGCCATGAAATGCCAGTACCATGCCGTCACATCCACCACGATGCTTCGCGTCGTCACCGGCCGTCGCAGCAGCGCAAACACGCCGGCCAATAACAGAGCGACCACACCACCCATCAAATGAACCGCGTGCGCTCCCGTAAGCAAATACACAAACGAACTACTGGGCGTCGTCGCCACGTAAAAGCCATTCGCCGCCAGTTGCTTCCACGCCATCCACTGGCCGAACAAAAAGGAGAGCCCCAACACAATGGTTATCCCGAGCCACGGCATCTTCCCTTCATCGTTGAAAGAAACCTCCGCAGTCGATGAGGTGGCACCTGCCTGCGCTGCATTCTTGATCTGCCGCCGCGCCAATTCCATTCCCGCGCTGCTCAGCACTAAAACGCCTGTATTCACCAGCAGCAGTATGGGCAGTTTCACGGGAATCCAATCGCGCACCAACTGATTCGTCCGCGGATCCAGCGTGGGAAGCCCTTGCCGCACCACGTACGCGCTGGTAAACGAAACGAACAACATCAGCACCGGCGTTAGCGCCACCAACAATCCCAGCCGCGACCGCCGCAGCCGCGTCGCGTAATCCGGAGCGACCCAGTTTATCGTTGCTGTTGTGGCGATAGTAGCCATGACAAGTCAGTGTTTTTTCTTAATTTCCTCATCGGACTGCATCACAAAATCGCGCGACGCCCCTGGTACACTGTATTCGTACGGACCGTTGCGCACCACGGGCGTTTTGCCGCCAAAATTGTCATGCGGCGGCGGAGTGGCGGTGGTCCACTCGAGCGTCGTCGCTTCCCACGGATTGTCGCTGGCCTTCTTCCCTTTTTTCATGCTCCAAAAAAGATTGAAGACGAAAATAAACTGGCTGGCAATGGTAACGAACGCGGCAATCGTAATGAATTTCTGGAGCGGAAGCAGATGCTGAATCCAAGCCACTTCCGTGCCTTGCGAATAGCGCCGCAGCCCGGCGGCCATGCCGTAATAATGCATGGGCATGAAAATGGCGTACGCGCCCACGAACGTAAGCCAGAAGTGCAGCTTCCCCAATGTCTCATTCATCATCCGCCCAAACATTTTCGGGAACCAATAATACGTCGCGGCAAAAATTCCGAAGATCGACGCCACGCCCATAATCAAGTGGAAGTGCGCGATCACGAAATACGTCTCGTGCAAATAAATGTCCAGCACAGGCTGCGCCAGGAACGGGCCGCTGATTCCACCGGTCACAAACAGAGACACGAATCCGATCGCAAACAGCATCGGCGAAGTAAATCGCAACTTCCCTCGCCAGAGAGTCCCCAGCCAATTAAAGGTCTTGATCGCCGACGGCACGCCGATGGCCATGGTCATGATCGAAAATGCAAACGCCGTATACGGGCTCATGCCGCTCATAAACATGTGGTGGCCCCACACCATGAACCCGAGGAACCCGATCGACAGCATGGCGTACACCATGGCCTTGTATCCAAAAATGGGCTTGCGCGAAAAAACCGAAAGCAATTGCGAGCACAACCCCATCGCCGGCAAAATCGCGATGTACACCTCCGGATGGCCAAAGAACCAGAACAAGTGTTGCCACAACAGCGGCGACCCGCCTTTATGCCCGGTGAGCTGCCCGTTCACCGTGACCAACGGCACAAAAAAGCTCGTGCCCAAATTGCGGTCCATCAGTAGGAGAATTCCCGCCGATAGCAGCACACCAAACGCCAGCAGCCCCAGAATCGCCGTGATGAACCACGCCCAGCATGTCAGCGGCATGCGCATCATGGTCATGCCCTTCGCGCGCATATCCAGCGTCGTGGTGATGAAGTTCAAAGCTCCCATCAGCGCGCCAATGCAAAAAATCGCGATGCTGATAATCCACAGGTCCGCCCCGAGGCCCTCTCCTGGCCCGGCCGACTGCAACGCGCTCAGCGGCGCATAGCCGGTCCACCCGTGCAGCGGCGCACCTCCGGTCACAAAGAAGGCAGCGAGCAGCACGACAAATCCGAGAAACGTGGTCCAAAACGACAGCATGTTCAGCACCGGAAACGCCATGTCCGGCGCGCCAATTTGAATCGGCAGAAAATAATTTCCGAAGCCCCCCTGCGGCGCGGTCGTCAACACGAAAAACACCATGATCGTCCCGTGCATGGTCAGCAAGCTGAGATAGGTTTCCGGCTTGATCTCCCCCAGCAACGGCAGCGGCACCGTCGGCCAGATCAAGTGGATGCGCATCAGCAGTGAGAGGAACATGCCCACAAGCACAGCCGTCAGCGCCAGGAAGAAGTACTGCAAACCGATGACTTTATGATCCAGACTGAAGATCCATTTTCGAATAAAACCTTGCGGGGCTGCGTGCGCATGGGCCTGGGCTGCGAATTCGTGGGTAGCCATGTTATTGCTTCTCCGCCTCCCGTGCCGCCAGCCATTGATCAAATTCCTCTTGGCTGACGACCTTCACAATTCCGTGCATCTTGTAGTGTCCCAGCCCGCACAGCTCCGCGCAGGCCATCTCATATTCCCCAGTTTGTATCGGCGTGAAATGCATATGAATGGCCAGCCCCGGCACCGCGTCCTGCTTAAAGCGCATCGCTGGCACAAAGAAGCTGTGAATCACGTCGTGCGCGCGCAAGATCACTTCGATCTCGCGATTGACCGGCACCACCATCACCCCACTCACCACATCATCTTTCGATGCCGGATCGTTCGAATCCAATCCCAGCGCGCCCGCGCTTCCCAGCGAGGCGTCCTCCAGTTCCGGCTTGGTTGCGCCAAATTTGGCGTCCGGCCCCGGATAGCGGAAATACCACGCAAACTGCATTCCCGTCACTTCCACCTGCACTGCGCCCGGTTTCGCCGAATCGAAACGCTCGGACGCCCAGATCGATCGGCTCATCAGGTTCATCCCGACAAATAGAACGATGGTAAGGACTGTCCATAGCGCCTCAAGCGTGACGTTGCCGTGCGAATACTCTGCTCCCTTCGAAGACGCTCCACCCTCGCGGTATTTCCAGGCAAACCATCCCAGCGCCAGTTGGGCCGCCACAAAAACGGCTCCCATCAGAATGAACGTAGTGGTGAAATGATGATCGATTCCCGCCGCCGCCGCGGAGGCCCCGACTGGCAACCACCATGTCTTGGCGATGAAAAGATACGTGCTAACGAGCGTGATCAGCCAGATGACGAGCAGTAGAACAAGGCCCATGGAGCGTGACCTCCCCACTTTCGTTTTTCCGCCTTCCCCACGGAGCACCCCAAATTTTTACCAGCTACTAAGTGGGGAAATCCAAATCGGGGCGAATATATCACAGCTTTTTCTCCGTGCAAGCTCGTTCTTGCACTACTAGTTTTTCCACCGGCAACTCTCCGGCGCTCGAATCGGCATTTTATCTCTTGTGACTTCTCAAATCACAACATCGCAAACTTACATTGACGAATTTTTTTGATTTGAGTAATATCCGTTTCGTTCCTTGGGGGGCCGGTGAAAATGTTTGGGGCCTCGCGATGTTTTCGTACCGTACTTTTCCAATTCGACGGGCTTCAGGTGGTGGCAGCCGATCCGCCTTTCTGTTGTAATCTTTCTGTTCATTCGAGTATTTTGTGGCGCATTGAAAATGTGCGGGGCAAATTTGCGTGCCATCACGCCGTGTCGCGCCTAATTTGCGGTCTAACGCGGGATCACGGGCTTACAATTTAAGGGGAAGGTTGGCGGCGCAGTCCCCGGCCGCGCACAAATCCCCAGCTTGATTTCAACCAGGAGGTAATGCATGGCGGCACCGGAATCGGACACGGTCAAACCCAAACCGGATGCGGCGAAATCGCCGGCTCCCGGCGGCACGGATGCTACCAAGTATGTCGGTACGCCCGCCGTGGGAACGTCGAAAGCCGCGGCCGCTGGTGGTTTGGCGACGGTTGGCCCCGAACCCAGCCAGGCCAATGTAGGGCGCAGGCGTTTGGTTTGGTGCAGTGTCACCGCATTCCTGGGCGCTTGGTTTATTGCCTTCCTGCGTTTTTTCCTTCCTCGCACGCTTTTCGAGCCTCCCACCATTTTCAAGATCGGCTACGCGTCGGACTACGGGCTCGGTGTGGATACCAAGTGGCAGCAGAAGTACCGCATCTGGGTCGATCGCACGCCGGATCGCGTCTTCGTCATTTACGCGCGGTGCACTCACCTTGGCTGCACCCCCGACTGGAAAGCCAGCGAGAACAAATTCAAATGCCCCTGCCACGGCAGCGGCTACGACAACGAAGGCGTGAACTTCGAGGGGCCCGCACCGCGGCCCATGGACCGTGCCCACTTGGAAGTGGCTCCCGACGGCCAGATCGTTGTGGATACTTCGCGGCTCTACCAGTGGCCTAAAGGGCAGCCGAGCCGTTTCAACGATCCGGGAGCGTATCTGCCGGTGTAGCTGAAAAAGGAAGTAGAGGAGGCAAGGGAGGTAAAGGAAGTAAAGGAACGGCACAGGACGTCAAGATCCGGGGAGTGCAACGATGGCTGAAGAGAACAAGGGAAACGGCAACAATGGCAAGTCAGTGGGCCTGCTGGATCGCGTCAAAACGGGCGTCAAAGAAGATCTCGCGTCCTTGACGACCGATCTGCCCGCCAAGGCCAAAGAGCAGGTGGAGATTCTGAAGAAACCCACCAAGACCCAGCTCTTCACCTCCATCTTTCGCCACAAGCATGACGACACTCCTCGCAATCGCGCCCTCGGCGTGCTCTCTAACGTCTTCCTGCATTTGCATCCCGCCAAAATCAATCGCGACGCCGTTCGCTACAGCTATACATGGGGCATGGGCGGCATTACCTTCTACTTGTTCTTCGTGCTGACGCTGACAGGCGTGCTGCTGATGTTTTACTACCACCCGAGCAAAGTGCAGGCCTTCCGCGACGTTCTCTACCTCGAGCACGACGTGCCCTACGGCAAATTGCTGCGCAACATGCACCGCTGGGCCGCGCACTTGATGGTCATAGCCGTGGAGCTGCACATGTTCCGCGTCTTTCTCACCGGCTCCTACAAAAAGCCGCGCGAATTCAATTGGACCGTCGGCGTCATTCTGCTGGTTCTCACTCTTCTCCTTTCCTTCACCGGGTACCTTCTGCCGGACGATCAACTCGGCTTCTGGGCCGTCACCGTCGGCACGAACATGGCGCGTGCCACTCCCCTGCTCGGCCACGAAGGGCCGTTCGGATCGCAGTTGGGGATGACCCCTTATAACGACGTTCGCTTCGGCCTGCTTGGCGGTTCGATCGTGGATGCCAATGCCCTTCTGCGCTCTTACATCTGGCATTGCATCGGCATCCCCATCATCGCTTCCGTCTTCATGATCCTGCACTTCTGGCGTGTGCGTAAGGACGGCGGCATTTCCGGCCCCGCTCCGGTGGTCCTCGACTCCGAAATTAAGGAGGCGAAGAAGTAGCCATGGACTGGAAGCAACTCTGGCAAATCCTATCCGCCCCGGACAACATTCCGATCGTCGCCATGATCCCGCTGCTGGCCTTCTACATCTTTCTCGCGTGGAGGCAGGCGCATGCCAACGACGTTTTGATCGAGCAGCTCGCGGGCGATCCCGCTCTCGCCAAGACCCATCACCGCAAGGCCTGGCCGTTCAAACCCGGTTGGCAGAAGGAAGTCCACGTCTGGCCCTTTCTCCTGCGCGTGGAATTCCTCGCCGCCATCATTGTCACCATCATTCTGATGGTCTGGTCCATCACCCTGAATGCGCCGCTCGAAGAGCCCGCCAATCCTAACTTGACCATGAATCCGGCGAAAGTCCCCTGGTACTTCCTCGGTCTCCAGGAGATGCTCGTGTACTTCGATCCGTGGATCGCCGGCGTGGTCATGCCCACCCTCATCATCATCGGCTTGATGGTGATTCCTTATATAGACACCAACCCGCTGGGCTGCGGCTATTACACATGGAAACAGCGCAAATTTGCCATCGGAACTTTTCTCTTCGGCTTCATTATCTTGTGGGTCTCCATGATTTTTATCGGAACGTTTATCCGCGGACCCGGCTGGCAATGGTTCTGGCCTGGACAGACGTGGGACCACAACCGCCTCATCTATGAAGTGAATCGTGATTTGCCGGACATTTTCGGAATCACTTCGAACTGGGCCAAGGGCGTCTTCGGAGCGATTGTCGTGGGTGGTTATTTCACCCTGGGCGGCTTGGCCGTGAACGCTTTCTTCCGCCGGCATAATGCCAAGGACTTCAAGCGCATGAGCCTGTTGCAGTATTCCATCATGATGACCTTTTTCCTCACCATGGTGGCCTTGCCCATCAAGATGGGTCTGCGCCTGCTCTTTCATATCAAGTACGTTTGGATTACGCCCTGGTTTAACGTCTAGGAGGAACTGGTGCCGGAGAAGCCCATCCCCGAAAACGACCCGATCGTCAGCAAATCGCTCGCCCCGCATTACGTCATCTCCATGGTCATCCTCATGGCCACGCTCTTCTGGGCGCTATGGGATGAAGACTTCGGCCAGCGCCCCTGGAAGGCCTTCCAGCACGAATGGAAAGACCGCTATTCAACCTTCCTGAAGAACGCGCGAACCCAATCGCGCGAGTCCCAGAAGGAAATCGAGGGCAGCGCCGACTACCAGAAGCTCAAGCAGGATTACGAAGCCGCCAGCCAGAATGCCGCGCCCCGCATCAAGGAGATCAACGAAAAGCTGCACGACCTGGGCGCCAAAATCCTCGCCGTGCAGAATGTCTTCACCGACCGCCGCGCTTACGTCAACGCTTCCACCTACGACATCGAGACCGAGACCAGTCCCTCCGCCAAACAGCGCAAGCAGAGGAACCTCGACGAATATAAAAAGGAACCCAGCACCGTCGAAATGCCCGACGGCAAGAAACAAACCTTCAAGAGCTTCGACGAACTGGAAGAGACCTACAACGACCTCAAGAACGAGCGCACGCAGTTGAGTGCCGAGCTCGGCGAGCTCATCAAGCCGGTCAACGAAAAAAAGGAATTGATGGATTCCTACCTCACCGATCACATGGTGAACCTCACGCCCTCGCAGCTCACCAACTTGCAGAACGGCGTGGAGGCCTTGACCCCGAAAATCCGCCAGATCAACGTCAGCGAGCACAATGCCGATATCGTCCGGGAGGACAGTTCCAATATCGTCGACCGCTGCGAATCCTGCCACATGGGCATTCGCGAACCAGTGAACCTCACCGCCACTTCCATGGCCTTGAAAGGCAAAAAGCCGGATGAATACGCGCGGGCCTTCACCAGCCATCCGGAACGCGATCTCCTGAAGATTCACGACCCGGACAAGTTCGGCTGCTCTCCTTGCCACCAGGGCAATGGCCGCGCCACCACCAGTGTCGAGAAGGCCCACGGCACCTACGAGCACTGGCTCTGGCCCATCTTCCCTCGGGGCAATTTCGAAGCGGGCTGTCAGATCTGCCACGCCGCGGACATAGTGCTGGTCAGCAATGATGTCGGCTGGGCTCTCAGCGAAGGCAAGGATCTCTTCCGCCAGCGCGGATGCATGGGCTGTCATCGCTACGAAGGCTATGACAAGGAACCGGAGGATCTGCTTTCCATTGGGCAGGAAATCAAACTCCTCGAGCAGCAAAAGAAAGACAACCTGAAACAGGCCACCGATTTCATGCAGCAGGCCGACAAGGCGGAATCGAATGACGAAGCCAACCGCCTCAACGACCGCGCCGTGGCCCTCAAAGTCACCAACAGCAAGCTCGACCTGCGCATTGTCCAGCTTGACCGCACCACAAAGAGCCTGCTGCAGGACTTGAAGAAAGTTGGCCCCAACCTCAAAGACGTTCGCCTCAAGCTGAACAGGAACTGGATCCCCGTGTGGCTGAAAAAGCCCACCGATTTTCGCGCCACCACCAAAATGCCCAACTTCCGCCTCAATGATGAGCAGATCAAGGCCATCTCCGCCTACATCTGGCAGTCCGGGCTGAAGGATTCCCTGCCCAAGCACAAACCCGGCAACGCCGCTCACGGCAAAGAATTGGTGGAATCACGCGGCTGCTTGGCTTGTCATTCTCTCGGCGAAGGCGGCCAATTGCAGGGAGGAACGTTTGCCGCCAATCTCACGCGCGTGGGAGAAAAAGCCAATTACGATTATCTGGTTCGCTGGGTCCACAACGCCCGCGAGCGCACGCGCCCCTTCTGTCCCTACGAGAAAAAAGACATCGGTCCCGAAGACTACAAGAAGAAGGGATTGCCTTTCGTCTACGATCTCGATCACAGCAAATGCCCCAACGACGGACACGAACTCCAGGTGCAGAACATGACGGTGATGCCAAGCCTCCGGCTTTCCATCCCGGATGCTGAGGACATCGCCAGCTACCTCATCACCCTGAAGAAAATGGAGCCTTCGGCCTATACCGATGCCTCGTTCATGGACGATCCGAATCTCAAGGACGAAGGCAAAAAATGGATTCGAAACTTCGGCTGTGCGGGCTGCCATGAGATTTCCGGCCTCGAAGACGAAGGCCGCATTGGAACAGAGTTGACCGCCGAGGGCAGCAAGCCGGTCGAGCGCCTCGATTTCGCCCTGCTCACGGAAGTCGCCCAGCGCGGCGGCCATGAGCCGATCACGGATGCGGAAGATCTCGCTCGTCTGCCCGAAGGCCCGGCCAAGGAACCCTGGTACGACCACAAGGGCTTTTTCGAACACAAGCTGGCGGAACCGAATATCTGGGACAAGGGAAAAATCAAGCCCGAAATCGAAAAATTGCGCATGCCGAATCTGCACCTGACCAAGGAGCAGATTCGCTCGCTCACCACGTTTCTTCTCGGCAGCCAGGAAAACCCGCTTCCCCCCAATTTTCAATACCGGCCGTTGGACTATCGCCGCGATATCCAGGAAGGCTGGTGGGTGGTCAAGAAATATAACTGCATGGGCTGCCACCAGCTCATTCCCGGACAAAAAACCATCCTCATGGGCATGGCCCGCTATCAGGAAGCGCAGGAACAGTTGCCTCCGAAACTCCTCACCGAAGGCGCGCGCGTCGATCCGGAATGGATGCTGCGCTTCCTGAAAAATCCCGCGCTCAACGACAAAGATACGAATCGCAACGGCGTTCGATCCTACCTGCAAGTGCGCATGCCCACGTTTTCTTTTTCCGAAAACGAGTTGGGCAAATTGGTCCGCTTTTTCCAGGCTCTTTCGCGCCAGCCCTTCCCGTACATTCCGGAAGAAGTTCCCATGCTGACCGCCAAGGAAACGGAAATGGCCCGCAGCCTTTTCAGCAGCACGGCCGCACCATGCTTGAAATGCCATGCCACCGGGGACCCGGCGCACGATCGCGTCGCCACGGCGCCGAATTTCCTGCAAGCGCGCGGGCGCCTGAAGCCCGATTGGATGGAGCGCTGGATGATCGATCCGCAAGCCATCAGCCCGGGCACTTCCATGCCGTCGGGACTATTCAGGCGGGAGAACAATCACTGGGTCTTTTCCGGACCGATTCCGTCTTCGTTCCAGGGCTACGACAAGGACCACACCCGGCTTCTCGTGGATTACATCCTGCAGCTCACCGCCGAAGAGCAGCGCCGCGTGGCCGCCGCGATGGGACGAGCGCGTGCCGCGGCCGACAGCCCGTCCTTCGGGGGTTCGAACGGCACAGGCAAGGCAGGCCGCGCAGGTATAAAATAAATTACGATTTCTGTGAGATTTCAAATCTCAGGAGAGGCAGAGCGAAAAAATGAAAACGAAAACTTGGATAAGAATTCTCGGCTTGCCGGTGTTGTCCGGACTCATTGTCCTGGCAGGCTGCGGCAAAAAAGAAACGGAAACTGCGGAGCAGCCCGCGGCTCAGCCGGCCGCAGGTCCCGCTGCTACGCCCATTGATCCCGCGACGGTTGCCAGCGTCAGCGGCACCGTAAAGTTCGATGGCGCCGCGCCGCCCGCTAGCAAAATCGACATGAGCCAGGATCCAGCGTGTAAAGGCACGAACACCGTCGAAAATATTGTGGCCGGCGGTGGCCACCTCGCGAACGTTTTCGTCTACGTGAAAGAAGGCCTGGGCAATCGCTCATTCGAAATCCCCAAGGAGGCCATCACGCTCGACCAAAGCGGCTGCAAATACCACCCGCACGTGCTGGGCGTAATGGCCGGGCAAACGGTCAAGATCGTCAACAGCGATCCGACCACGCACAACATCCATCCCACGCCGAAGGACAACCGCGAATGGAACGAATCGCAGGCACCGAAGACAGCTCCGCTCGAAAAGAATTTCGCGCGCGAAGAAATTCTCCTTCCCGTGAAATGCAACCAGCACCCGTGGATGAAGATGTACGTCAACGTGGTGAAGAGCCCGTTCTACGCGGTCACCGGAGCGGACGGCAAGTTTGACATCAAGGGCCTTCCGCCGGGTGATTACACTCTGGCTTTCGTGCACGAAAAATTTGGCGAGCAAGACCAGAAAGTGACGCTCGCGGCGAAAGACAGCAAGACGGTTGACGTGACGTTCAAGCCGTAACATGAGAATCGCTGCGCTGCATCCGCTGCGGACGTGTGGGGAGGGACTTTGCTTGCCGTGATGCTCTTCATTTCCATCGTGCTCGGCCTGATACCGCTCGCCGGGATTGCCTGGATTATCGTTTCCGGAACCATCACCACGGTGGACGGTTTGTTTGAGAGTCTCATCATGCTGAGCCTTTCCGGCGTTTTCTTCCTCAACGCGTTCTGGGAGCTGCGCGACCGCGGAAAGAAACCGGGCGGGCCGCCAAAACCATCCCCGCCCTCTGAAGAGAGTTGAAAAGCAAGAGAAAACATGGCCAGTTCACCGCCCTCTTCCGAAGCTGGTGATCCGCCGGAATCCTTGCCTGAAAATCCTGCGGCGCAGCCCGCGCCATCGCCACACGGCATGTCCGCACGCACCCGTTTTCTCGTGTACCTCACGGCGTGGCTGATTGTGTTGCTGCCGTTTTTGTTTTGGTGGAACACCTGGTTCGGCCGCCGGCTTTCCGACCAACAAATCACAGAATATTTGCAAGATGAGAAACATCCTCGGCACATCCAGCACGCGCTGGTGCAAATTGGTGAGCGCATCGCGCACCACGACGCGGGAGCGGTGCGGTGGTATCCGGAACTGATCCGGCTGGTCGGGGATGGCGTGGAGGAAGTGCGCAACACAGACGCCTGGGTCATGGGACAGGACACGGCGGGCGCGGGATTCCACGAGACGCTGCTGAGAATGTTGCAGGACCCCTCCCCGATGGTGCGGGGGAATGCGGCGCTGTCGCTGGTGCGGTTCGGCGATGCGTCCGGGCGCGAGCAAATCGTGGCGCTCTTGCAGCCCGCCCGCGTGCTCGCGCCCATCGCGGGCCGTGTCGTGGACACGGCCCGTGCGGGCACGGCCATTCACCAAGGCGGGCTGATCGCCAAGCTCCAGCCCGCCACGCCACCCGCCGGCGATTCGCCGAAGGGCGAATCGCCGGCCGAGGTGCGCTCGCCCATCAGCGGCCGCATCCGCTCGATCTCCGTGGCGACCGGAGCCAGCGTAGCCGCCGGCGCTGAACTCGCCACCGTCGATCCCGGCGACGAACAGGTCTGGGAGGCGCTGCGGGCGCTGTATCTCATCGGCCACCCCGATGACCTGCCCGCCATCCGACCGTATGAACGAAACGCGCGCGCGGTCCCAGAGCGCGTGCGGCAGCAGGCGCTGCTCACTGACCGAGCCATCCGCCAACGCGCCTCCGCCCAGCCTTAGGTTCTGCAGGGGCACGATATATCGTGCCCCTACGAGAGAGCCCGGCTTGTGTGGCCGGGCCCTTCCGGTATTTCGGCATAGCCGTACGGCTACCTGGCTACCTTGTGGCGGCGACGGCGACTTTGGCTTTGGCGAGCTCAGGGACGACGCCGAGCTGCTGCATCAGGCCCAAGCCGTCCCAGTTGACCCAGCCTTCTACCATCTTGCCGCTAGCGAAGCGGGCGATGCTGATCCCGGAGATAGTGAACGGCTTGCCCGTGGGCGCAATCCCGCTGAGATCGCCTTTATGGGTACCGCGGCAGGACCACCGTGCCATCACGGTTTCGCCTTCGGCAATGAGGTCCTCGATCGTCAGTCGAAGGTCGGGAAAGGCCGTGCGGTAGAGAGTCGCTCTCAACTTTTCACTCTCGGGGCCTCGCCCAAAATCAGGCGTCGAAGAGTCATGGTGGGTGTAGATGTGGGCAAAGAGCTGGTCTGCCACCGGCAGATTGCCCTTGGTCCAAACTTCATCGAACAAACGACGGACTACATTTTTGTTTGCATCAGACATGGTAATTCTCCTTTTTTGCGAAATTCGAGCTTCCTCCTCGCATGGTGCGAGTCGAGCTTTGCGTGGTGTGGCCTGGAACCGCTGGCGTCTTGCGTGTGGAATCCTGTACGTCGGACAGGAAGTCGGGCTCCGCGCGAGCGGATAAAAAGGAACCGAGGAGGTTCTGCCCTTCTTAGCGCTCGATGCGGAGCTTGGCCTTTACAGAAACTGCGTTCGGACTACGAAGCGGGAGTCTCGCCCCGAACTGCGGGACTTCGGCATCATCTTGTTCTCCGCGAGCGTGCGTGTCAAGGACAATCGAAACATTCTTTTGTGCAAAACGAGCGGCGGCGATTCGCTGATCTCGGAGCAAGCCCTATCAAGCGTTAGGCCGAGGGTTGAACCAGGTTGATGAGGTTGCCACAGGTGTCCTCAAAGAGTACGGCGGTGATGGGCCCCATGCTCTTCGGTTCACCCCTGAACTTGACGCCAAGCGCCTTCAGACGCTGGTACTCCGAGTGGATGTCGTTCGTCAGGAACGCCGTGGCGGGAATACCCGCGGCAAACAAGGCCTTTTGATACGTCTGGGCAGGCGCGAAGCCCATAGGCTCCAGCACCAGCTCGACACCTTCCGCGCCCTCCGGCGAAGACACGGTCAACCAACGGAATGGACCCATAGGTATATCCTTGTTCTTCACAAAGCCCAAGACGGTAGTGTAGAAACGGAGAGCGTGCTCTTGGTTCTCCACCATGACGCTGGCCAGCCTGATCTGCATGGACCCTCCCGTTGGATGTGGTTTCACGCAATCGTCGCAGAGGTACGGCATTTTAACCGGAACTTCCGAAAAGTATCCACATTAGGCCACGCTCATCGCATGGTCAGCCGAGGGTTGCGGGCCCCGCAGATGCATCCGGGATGCAAAATGCGCAATTGATGAGCGGAGTTCAAGGAATGAGGATGCGGAACGGAAAGGGGGAAAGTCCCGATCACAGAGGGCGAACAAGAAGATCGGGAAAAGTCAAAACCCCCAGGCGCAAACCCGGCGCCCGGGGCACCCGGCAAGAATCAGTTCCTTTTCCGCGATACGCTCATCAAGCTAATTCTGTCTCCCAACCTCGAATACAAACATCTGACCGCCAAAGTGCAAAATGCGGCATAAAACTCAGTGTGGAACCTGAGTAGCCAAGAATTTAAATCTTTCACCAATTTTCTTGATCTCCTCTATAGACAGATGGAACATCTCAGGATGGTCATAAGCAGCTTGCGCGTTCTTTTGTCTCCCCGCGAAATATTCTTCATGTTGTTTTATCAATTCGTCGAGCCGCGGGTCGTCAATGTGCAGGTCAGACAATTCTTGATGAATTTTGGCAATGTGGCGATAAAAGGGTGCATGGAAAAAAAGGCCGTCGTTTAATCTGTACCATTCCTTGTACTCATCCGGTCGCGTGGAGTCTGGACGCACTTTGTTACGCGACTCTGCTGCAGCAATAATTTCAGTACCCAACTCGTCGCAGCGTGCCGCGAGGTTACCGTAAGGTGCCTGCGTTTGGATTATTGGAGTCTGGAGTTGAGATTCTTGCACTGATTTGTTTGGCGGATGCTTTACTCTTGCGGTTGCACTATCCTCTGTGCCATGAGGCTGTGGCTTAAATCCAACGGTGTCCGTTGTGCCGTGAGTCTCTGGAGCTGGTTGCGTGGTCGACTTCGGGCTTTCTGCTGTCTCTCGTTTTGGTATTACTCTGAAAATGCCGATAGACCCTAATCCGATGAGCGTACTCAGAGCGGCCCCAAATGCAAGCACTTCCAATATCTTTCGCCGGCGAACGAATCCTTCCCTGTGACGATGGCCTGCTAAGAGAAAGGCTCCCCCGATAACGACACAAGCAACAGACACCACAATGGCGTAGTAAAGGCCTAAAACTTTGTCAATAAGGAAGGGCACACCAACCCCTACCAGAAGAACACCGTAGCCGAATTTCGTCTCGCGCAACATTGGCACGAATTATACCCAACTTTGCCGGGTGCCCCAGGTGCCGGTTTGGCACCTGGGGGTTTTGCGTTTTCCTCACTGTTCTTGCGCCGCTGTCATTTCTGAAGGTCCTCTGCACACGCGCCCGCAGGAGATAGCGTCAGACGGAAGCCACGGAACATTGTCGGTCCTGGCCCCGTATATCCCGATGGACTGACTACCGCGCGGAGAGGACTTCTCGATGAGAATGCTTTCTACTTTGACCAAAATACTTTTGCTGTTACCCCTGCTGGCCTTGTTTGCCGCTCAGGCAGACGCGCAGGCGGTGCCGTCTCTGGAAAACATCAAATCCCAGGCGGAGCTGGACAAGGCCATCGCCTCGCTCGATGCCGCGCTGTTCGATTCCGATAACCGGTGCGATTTGGAAAAGTTCGCCTCCTTCTTCGCCGACGACGTGGAGTTTTATCACGATCAGGGTGGAGTGACACTCGGCAAAGAGAAATTGACCGAGAGCGTCAAGAACAATATCTGCGGCAAAGTGACGCGGGAACTTGTTCCGGGAACGCTGCAGGTCCATCCCATGAAGGGCTACGGCGCGGTGGAGATAGGTGTGCACCGCTTCCACCACCCGGGGCACGAGGATACCGAGTCCGTTGGCGAAGCGAAGTTCATCCATTTGTGGAAGTGCAAAGACGGCGCATGGAAAATTACGCGGGTGATCAGCTACGACCATCACGCCGCCGCCAAGTAAGGAGGTCGAAACGTCGGAACGAGTTGCTAAATGTACCCCCTAACGCTAGAATCGCCGCCACCAGCAGGGCCCATCATCTACTTCTCAATTTGGATTAATTAGGAGGGGACATGAAAGCAAGAGCGACGGTATTGAGTTTGGCATTGTGCTTTGTCGGAGCGGCAGTGTGCTTTGCTGCCGATGGATTCATAGGCACCTGGAAGCTGAACGAAGCCAAGTCCAAGTTCGACCCTGGAGCACCGAAAAACACCACGGTGGTCTACGAGGCTGCGGGCGACGACGTGAAAGTCACAGTAGAGGGCACCGACACCGACGGAAAGCCAACGCATAACGAGTGGACAGGCAA
>QHYN01000028.1 GCA_003224145.1 Acidobacteriota bacterium | reverse complement strand
TTTATGGGCGGCGCATGTACGAAACCTGGGTGCAGATGACGGCGCTGCTGAAAGCAGGGCGGCTAAATCTCGAGCCTCTGTTTGGGGAGCGCGCGCCGCTGGATAAGTTCGAAAACGCGTTCGCACTGCTGCAGCGAGGGTCGGCAGGAAAAATTTTGCTATATCCAAACGGCCTGCCGCACTGAATCAAAGGCCTTTCTTTTTCGCATTCGAGTTGTTTGCACAGAGCCGCGAGCTGACGCACAATAGTTCTTCCACCAGCCGAGTCCACCTCAGGAGTGCAATCATGTCCGATACCGCAACGATCGCGACGAAACAGAATCCGCTACAGTACATCACCGACCAGTTGAATGAGCTGCGCGAGAAGGGAGTCGCGCCAAAGCTGCGCGTGCTCGAAGGCGAGCAGAGGCCCGTGTGCATCTTCGATGGGCGGGAAGTGATCAACCTTGCATCGAACAACTACCTTGGGTTGACCACCCACAAGGCACTGCGCAAGGCCGCGCTGGACGCGGTCAAGCGATACGGCGTCGGAGCGGGCGCGGTTCGAACGATTGCCGGGACGATGAAGCTGCACATGGCACTGGAGGAACAGATCGCCGCATTCAAAAAGGTGGAAGCGTGCGTGGTATTCCAATCGGGCTTCACGGCGAACGCGGGAACTGTTTCCGCGGTGCTGGGCAAGGATGACTTGATCGTTTCAGACGAATTGAATCACGCGTCGATTATCGATGGCGCACGGCTTTCGAAAGCGACGATCAAGGTCTTCAAGCACAAAGATGTGCAGGACTGCGAGCGCATCTTGCAAGAGAACGCGAATTTCCCCGGGAAGAAACTGATTATCACGGATGGCGTATTTTCGATGGACGGCGACATCGCACCGCTGCCGCAGCTTTGCGACCTAGCGGAGAAATACAACTGCATCATGATGGTGGACGATGCGCATGCCTCGGGCGTGCTGGGGCGCGGCGGGCGCGGCACCGTGGACCATCACCAGTGTCACGGGCGCGTGCACATTCAAGTGGGGACGCTGAGCAAGGCGATTGGGGCGATGGGCGGGTACGTTTGCGGCTCGCGCGACCTGATCGATTTCCTGTATTTGCGGGCGCGGCCTTTTCTGTTTTCGACTTCCCATCCACCGGCCACGGCGGCGGCTTGCCAAGCAGCGTTCGCGCTGCTGGATTCGCCGGACGGCGAAAAGCTGGTGAAGAAGCTCTGGGCCAACACAAAATTTTTCAAACGCGAATTGAAGAAGCGAGGATTCCAGTTCAAAGCGAGCGAGACGCCGATCATTCCGATCCACGTGGGGGAAGCGGCAAAAGCGTTTGAATTTTCGAAGAACCTTTTTGAGGCCGGCGTATTCGCGCCGGCGGTGGGCTACCCGATCGTGGCGGAGGGCAAGGCGCGGCTGCGGGCGATTGTTACCGCGACGCACAAGCGGGAACAACTGCTGCGCGCGGCGGATATCCTGGCGGAGGTAGCGAAGCCGCTGGGGATTGTTGCTAGTTGATAGTCTACGGTTCACGGTAGCGTCGACCTTGTAAATCCTGCACAGTCCGTAACATTTTTCGCAAGTAAGAAAGCCCTCTATTCCTGTAAGCCTAAGAAAAAAAAGACCTTATAGGGCGGCACGGCTCTTGCCTCTATCAAACCGCTCGGCAGACACCCTTATATGTGTATCGGTAAAATCCAGCTCTTGGCCCAAAGACAGTCTAGAGGAGGTTTTCGACCATGATTCGCACAGGGATGGCAATTGTTGCGGGGGCTCTGTTTTCTCTGAGCGCTGCGGCGCAATCGCAGACCGGCGCACAGGCAGGAGCACAGGCAAGCGGACAAACAAATGTCCAGGCGGGACAAACACAGGCTCAGGCAGGCGCTTCCAGTTCGACGTCAGCGAATGCGGGAGCACAGAACGGGCAAGCCAACGCTTCGTTGGCAAGCGGCACGGCATTTAACGCGGCGCTGAGTTCCCCGGTCGATTCGAAAAAGTGCAAGCCGGGCGATGCGGTTGCCGCGCACACGACAGAGGCGGTCAAGTCCGAAGGGAAGACGGTAATCCCCAAAGGATCGAAGCTCGTGGGACATGTGACGCAGGCTTCGGCGCGGGCCAAGGGCCAGGCGGAATCTTCCCTTGGCATCGTGTTTGACAAGGCGGTCCTGAAGAACGGCCAGGAAATTCCACTGAACGTTGCGATTCAAGCGCTTGCTTCGGCGCAGAGTAACGCTGCTGTTGCCGGAGGGGATATGGACACGATGGGCGGCATGGGCACCTCGGCGGCTGGCTCTGGAATGTCCGGAGGACGCGGAGCGCTTGGCGGAGTGACTTCCGCGGCGGGCGGAGCGGTCGGCACAGTGACGAATACCGCGGCTAACGTTGGCGGAGCCGCGGGCGGAGCGGTGAATTCCACCACAAGCGCGGCCGGGACCGTAGCCGGGGCTTCCAAGGGAGCGGTTGGCGGATTGAATGCCGCGGGGCAGCTCACCTCGAATAGTCAAGGCATCTTTGGCTTGAACGGTCTGAACCTGAGCGCGGCGGCCTCGAATGCAACGCAAGGCACAGTGATCACTTCGGCGGGGAAGAACGTGCACCTCGACAGCGGGACGCGCATGCTGCTGGTTACGCAGGCTCAAGCGGGAGAGCAGGGTACATCGAAGCAGCCCGCGGCGAACAAGCCGGAACCAAAATCCGGGCAGAAGCCTGAACCCAACAAACCCGAAAAACCATAAACACGCATTCACTTTTGAAAAGGGTCGCGCGGGGCAACTCCTCCCCGCGTGGCCCCTTCTTACGTTTGAGCAAGCTGGCGCTTCAGGGTCTCCGTGTCGCCAAGGACGTAGCCCCTTATGATTTTGCTTCCTGCGAATTCGAAGATAGCTATGCCGGAATAGGTAATCTTGTTTCCGGTTGCGGGAAAACCGAGCAATTATCCCCGATGAGTTCCTGTGTAAGTGAGCCGGGCAGCGAACTTTTCGCCTTCGGCGATGAGCTCTTCGATGTGATTGTGAAAATCGGGAAACGCAGCGCGTATTCTATTCACATACTGCTGGAATCCCGCGATACCGCTCACGGCGGCGTCAATCGATCCGCGGAAAGTGATGTCCGGAGAAATGAGTTCTTCTAGCGCTGTAGCGCTCCATGTATTCCAGACCTCAGCGTAGTATCTGCGAACGAGCGGCTTGCAGTCACGCACGAGACAGCTCCTCCTCGGCAGGCTGCGCCCCAGGGGCACTCCCCGCAACCTCCAAATTGGGTGTTTGCCGCGCGTCCACGGAAGGGGCGAGTCCATCCCAGGCCGATTATTCATCCTTTGCTATACTCGCCGGGATGGCTACGGCTCCGAAAAAACTGTTTCTTGTTGACGCTATGGCGCACATCTACCGGGCGTTTTATGCGCCGATGGTGCGGATGAGCGCACCTTCCGGCATGCCCACCAAAGTTCCTTTTCTCTTCGCGAACATCTTGAGGCGCCTGCTGAAGGATTATCAGCCGGACTATCTGGGAATTGTCTTTGATCCGCCCGGGGCGACTTTTCGCGACAAGCTGTTCGAAAAATACAAAGCGCAGCGCCCGCCGATGCCGGACGAAATGCGGCTGCAACTGCCCTACGTTCGAAAGCTTTGCGAAGCGATGCGGCTGCCGATTCTTGAAGTTCAGGGTTATGAGGCCGACGACGTCATCGGAGCAATGGCCACGCAGGCGGCGCGGAAAAAGATCGATGTCCTGATCGTTACCAACGACAAGGACATGATGCAGCTCGTCAATCATGATGTCCGCGTGCTGCGGACGGGATCGGGCGGCGCGAAAGCGGACGTCGTCGTGGATGCGGAAAAAGTAAAGGAAATTCTCGGCGTGCCTCCAGAGAAGGTCATCGACGTGATGGCGCTGATGGGCGACACCGTGGACAACATTCCCGGCGCGAAAGGGATTGGGGAAAAGGGCGCGACCGAGCTGATCCAGAAATACGGCAGCGTCGAGAAAGCGCTGGATCATGCCGCCGAAGTTTCGAACAAACGGTACCGCGAAGCGCTCCAGCAGCAGCGCGAGCAGGTGATGATGTCCAAACAACTCGCCACGATCGCGACAGACGTGCCTCTGGAACTGGATTTGCACGCGCTGGAACGGCGCGAATCGGACATACCTGCTCTGGCCAGCCTTTATCGCGAGCTGGGATTCAATTCGCTGCTGAAAGAGTTGGGTACAGAGGCCGTGGCTTCCAGTGCGCCAGTGGATTCCGAGGCGGCGGCAAAGGGAGATTACGCACAGTTTGCGAACGCTGGGGAATTTCGCGAGTACGTTGCGAAGCTTCCCGCGAAGCAGCCATTGGCGGTGTGGTTGAATCTTGAGGCGGGTGAGCGGGAATCGGAGGGATTCGGAACGCGGATTGCCGCTGTCGAAGTTTCCTCAAAAGCCGGGGAGGGGCGGTCCGTTTGGATGGACGAAAAAGGAGAAGTGCTGAGGGCTCTCGCGCCGCCGCTCTCTGATTCGAAGCGGGCGAAGATCGTGCACGACCCGAAACTCTTTCAGTTGCTGACCGGGCCGGCTGCAAACATTCAGCATGCCACGCAGCTTTATTCATATCTGCTCCGTCCGACGACCGCGAATCACAATTTTGTGGACGTGGTGATGCGGCAGTTCAGCGTCATGCTGGGTGGCGGGCCCGGAGAGCGGGCGGATTATCTGCAGCGGCTGGCGCCGATTTTGCGTCAGCAGGTGGAAGAGCAGCAACTCGCGGATGTCTACGAAAAAATTGATTTGCCGCTTGCGCCTGTGCTCGCGGTTATGGAGCGAGTTGGGGTTCGCGTCGATCCTGAAGCGCTCGACAGAATGTCACACGCGATGGAAAAAGAGGTGCGGCGCCTGGAGAAAGAGATTTGGAAGCTGGCCGGATCGGAATTCAACGTCAATTCGCCGACGCAGCTCGCGGAGATTCTTTTTGACAAATTGAATTTGCAACCGAACGCGCGGCGTGGAAAAGCGAAAGCGCGGTCCACGGCGGCGGATGTTTTAGAGGAGTTGTCCGCGCAGCATCCATTGCCCGCCAAAATCATTGAGTACCGCGAGATTTCCAAGTTGAAGTCCACTTATGTGGACGCGCTGCCCAAGCTCATTCATCCCGAGACGGGACGCCTGCACACTAGTTTTTCGCAGACCGGCACCGCCACCGGGCGGCTCAGCTCGAGCGATCCGAATTTGCAGAACATTCCGATTCGCAGCGAATTGGGCCGTGAGATTCGGGCGGCGTTCGTTGCCGAAGAGGGAAAAAATCTGCTCTCCGCGGACTACTCGCAAATCGAGCTGCGCGTGATGGCACATTTTTCGCAGGATCCGGTGCTCGTGGAGGCATTCCGCAATGGCGAGGACATTCATGCGCGCACCGCGCAGGAAGTGTTTGGAGTGGGGCCGCTGGCGCAAAACGCAGAGCACCGGCGGGCGGCAAAGGCCATCAATTTCGGAATTATCTACGGCCTCTCCCCTTTTGGACTGGCACAGCAACTGGGCATCGAACAGAAAGAAGCCGCGCAGTTCATCAACGCCTATTTCACTCGGTATCGTGGCGTGAAAGATTATTTGGACAAGATTCTTGCCGATACGCGGAAGACGGGCGTGGCCAAGACGCTGTTTGGCAGAATCCGCCCTATTCCGGAGATCAATTCCCCGCAGGTGCAACTGCGAAACTTTGCGGAGCGCACCGCGCTGAATTCGCCGTTGCAAGGCACCGCCGCGGATCTTATCAAGCTGGCGATGGTCAACATCGACCGTCGGCTTGCCGAAGAAACACTTGAAGCCAAGATGATCCTCCAGGTTCATGACGAACTGCTCTTTGAGGCCCCCACGAAAGAACGCGCCAAATTGGAGAAGCTAGTAAAAGAGGAGATGGAAGGAGTCCACAAACTCGCCGTGCCGATCGTGGTAGAAATTGGGGTAGGGCCGAACTGGCGCGACCTGGATTGAACGAGCAACGGTAACAGCTCACGAATCCAAGATTCTAGAACGGACTAGGCATCCCTTTGGCACTTTATAGAGTCAAAGTTCTTGAGTCCCCGTATTGAAATTTTTGTGTAGGGCAATTTCGTTGTGCTAGCGTAAAAGTCCCCGCCCCCGACTGAGGTTTCTTATGCGCCCTGCATTTTTTCTGATTTCCAGCCTTGCGATTTTCTTGCACCTTACTGCTTGTGGTGGCGGTAGTACTCCGGTTCCGCAGATTACTGTCATGGTCACACCCGCCTCCGCGACGGTAGGTCCCGGCCAGTCGAAGCAGTTCTTCGATTCGGTTACGGGGACCACAAATACAGCGGTAACCTGGCAAGTGAACGGCACAACAGGCGGCAATTCGACAGTTGGAACCATTAGTACAAACGGACTTTACACCGCACCCAATTCCATCCCTAATCCCGCGACGGTAACAGTGACCGCTGATTCCTCGGCGAATCCGGCCGATTCCGGCTCTGCCACGGTCACCGTGACCAGCCAATCGAACTCCACGGTCACTGTCTCCCCGGCCGCAGTTTCGGTCGAAGTATTCACCACACGACAGTTCACCGCAACGATCAACAGCCAGCCAAGCACCGCTGTCACCTGGCAAGTCAATGGCGTTACTGGCGGGAGCACAACCACCGGAACGATTTCCTCGAGCGGTTTCTACAGCGCCCCACACTCCATCTCGAACAGCATCATTCCGGCCAACGGCGCTCCTGTTACTGTGCAGGTCAGGGCGGTTTCCACAGCGAACACCTCGAATTCTGGAACCGCCACGGTGACGCTTACGGTGCCAAATCAGAGGGCAGAGAGCACGCCCATTGAACTTGGGACTTCCGGCAGCAACGCGAAGGACTCGATCACTAGCAAAGGCATGATTACCTGCTGCGGTGGGACGCTCGGCGCCCTCGTAGCTAACGGAAATACGCAGTATATACTGAGCGCGGATCACGTCCTGGCGCGCAGCGGCGCAGGCTCCCCTGGCGACCCCATAATTCAACCCGGATTGATTGACACCGGCACATGCACTTCTCAGGGAACCACGACCGTTGGTAACCTGACGCTGGGTTCCTTTAATCTGCAAAGCCCTTCTGCGGCTACCGTGGACGCGGCGATTGCAAAGGTTGTTTCCGGAGCGGTCGATTCCACTGGCAATATTCTCCTGCTCGGATCAGGCACCGACGCGAGTGGGGTTCCTCTGCCAGGTTCTCCAAACGGGGGCACGGGTGAACCTGCGGGTGCCAATCTCGTAAATGTCAAGGTCGCAAAGTCCGGTCGTACGACAGGTTTAACGTGTTCTACTGTCGGAACTACCATGGCGAACGTATCCGTTGTTTACCACACGAATTGCGACGGCTCTGGAACGACATTCACGGTTAACTACACGAATCAAGTGAGTGTCATCGGAGGAGATTTTTCTGGTGGAGGCGATTCTGGATCACTGATCGTGCGAGAGAGCAACGCCAATCCCGTCGCGCTTCTCTATGCCGGGTCAGACCTGGAAACCGTCGGCAATCCTGTGTCGGACGTGCTGAATTTCTTCGCCTCCAAGGGCACCACGGTCAGTTTCGCTGGCGCGGCGCGCAGCAGCGCGGTCATTGGATGTAGTCTGCCTGGGCCGCAAGCGGCCATGGCGGCGCGAGTGACAGCACAGAAGGTCACTCCGTCCAACGATGTGCTTGTTCAAGCGACCGCCGTGAGGGATAGACACGCCACGGAGTTGATGGGGCATCCCGAAGTGCAGGCGGTGGGAGTGGGCGCAAGCTATGACAATGCCGCTGAGCCGGCAATTCTGCTTTTTGTGACTAAGGGGCAGCCACGAACGAATATTCCCGCTCAAGTGGATGGTATCCGCACGCGGATCATCGAAGGCGATCTCTTCTCGCAGCGCGGTGTTCTTTCCTCCGAACAAAGCGCCGCCCTCGAACAGTCCGTGGCGCCACCCCAACTTGTCTATTCTATTTCTGAGGCAGAGGTGGAGCGCGCCAAGGTTGTGCATGCGGCGCACGTGGATGAGCTGATGAACATGGCTGGGGTGCAGGGCGTGGGCATCACTTCGAGCGTGGATTCGCCCGGCGAGGCGGCGCTGATGATTTTTCTCATTCGCGGCGTCGCACATCCAACGATTCCACCGGTGATCGATGGATTGCGTACGCGTGTTCGCGAATCCAGCCGCTTCCGCGCAGGTCTTGACCACACTCAACCGCAGCATGGATGTCCTGTGCTGAAAGCGGCAAAAACGCAGCAGAGCCCGGCAACCGGAACAAAGCCACAGCACTAGTACAGAAGCGCGGCGGCGAAATAAGACCGCTCCTTAGTTTTGATCCTTTCCTTCCGTCCTCCGCGGGCGTAGAATCCGCTCAAAATCAAGCCGAACTCGCTCCTTCGGCCGGGCGTAACCTGTCAGGAGGATGCCATGCGTAAGACGCTCCCCGTTTTGTGTGCGTTCCTATTTGCGAGTTTTGGAATTTCCTACGCCGGGGCTGCATTCCTTCAGGATAAACCGGGTTCTGCAGAACCCAAGATGACTCCCGAAGATGTGGCAAAAAAGAATCCAATCGCCGCCACGGCGGAAGGGCTTGCGCAAGCGCGGAAACTCTATGGCTACGACTGTGCCATGTGTCACGGCAAAGATGGCGACGGCAAAGGTGACTTGGCCGCGGACATGAAGCTGGAACTTCACGACTGGCGCGACCCCTCTACCCTCGAGAAAATGACTGACGGCGAGCTTTTCTTTATCATCAGCAACGGCAAAGGGAAAATGATAGGCGGCGAAGGCGATCGATCCCCGGAAAAGATGCGTTGGAATCTCGTGAATCTGGTGCGCTCCTTTGCGAAGAAGGGTGCGGCAGAGAAACCGAAGAGCGAAAGTCCCCAACAATAGCCAGCCAAATCAGCCAACGCCATCTACGAATGCAATCTTTGTTGAGGGAGCGGCTCCCCGCGGACAACTCGGAGACCGCGGTGGAGGCCACGCGGCTCGTGGTATCCTCGCGTGGAAAGAATCTCAGAAAGGAGTTTGGTCATGGCTCACGCACCGCAATTTCTAAAACTTGTGAATGAGGCGAAAAAGAAAATCAAAGAGACGAATGTCCCTGAGGTCAAGCGCCGCATCGATGCTGGGGAGAAACTCCTTCTTGTGGACGTGCGTGAAGACAATGAGTGGGCCAACGGGCACCTTCCGGGTGCGGTCCACCTGGGAAAAGGTATCATCGAGCGTGACATCGAACAGCGGGTGCCGGATACCAACACGAAACTCATTTTGTATTGCGGCGGTGGTTTCCGCTCCGCGCTGGTTGCAGACAACTTGCAGAAAATGGGCTACCACAATGTGGAATCGATGGACGGCGGCTGGAAGGGCTGGCTGGAGGCGGGTTTGCCAACCGCCAAAGGGTAGTGAGATGGAAGTGGTGCCGCGTTGGGTCAGAGAAAATTGGCTGGGGCGGGAGGATTCGAACCTCCACCGTCCTCATTAACAGTGAGGTGTCCTACCGGTTGGACCACGCCCCAGCGGCGTTCATCAACCCCGACCGCGTCGGGGTTTCCCGGAAATGGGTGGGCTCCTCCACAAAAAGAGCAGTGATATCTCTAAGATACCACGGGTCCGCGCAGTATGCGCGCTTACAAGAAGAGCATATGGCGAGGCGAGTCACGTGCCTCAGTCTGACACCGCGTGCGCTCACGAGAATGTCGTCTGTAAGCAAACCATTCAGAATTTTCCAATAAAAACTTGCGTTTGATATCGCTGAAATCAAGGAAATCTTTACATGACAACGGGCACGAAGGTTGCATTCCCGAAAGTTTTATTGGAAACTATGCGGTCAGTTTGGCCCGGGTTTGCACTTCCCGGTTAATACGTGGGCGCGGTATTCTTTGCGCCCATCCGGTGCGCTCCCCCGCCAAAGTGCAACAAAACGGACATGGCCCAGATTTTTCATCGCAGCACGAACTTCATCTCCCGATTTAGTGTGTTCTCGGCCATTTTTCTCATCGGGCTTGCGCTTGTCGCGGTGCTCGCGGTGGCTCGATCACCCTATATGACACGGCAGAACATCTCGCGTGAACAACCCGTGCAATTCAGCCACAAGCATCACGTGGGGGATGATGGCATCGATTGCCGGTACTGTCATACCAGCGTGGAGACCTCGGCTGTTGCCGGTATCCCGCCGACGAAAACCTGCATGAATTGCCACTCGGTGCTGTTTAACACCGCGCCGTACTTGGAACCGATCCGCGAGAGTTATCGCAGCGACAAATCCATCGAATGGGTGAAAGTACACCGTCTTGCCGATTTCGCCTACTTCAATCACAGCATTCATGTGAACAAGGGCGTTGGTTGCACCACCTGCCACGGGCAAGTCGATCAGATGCCGCTGGTGTTCCAGGCCAACACGCTGCTGATGCAGTGGTGCATAGACTGCCATAGAAACCCCGAGCCGAGCCTCCGGCCGATGGACAAAGTTTTCGCCATGGATTGGAAGCCGGGACCCGATCAAGAAGAACTGGGCATGCAGTTTGCCGTAGAACGCAGGATTCGGACAACAGCCGAGCTGACGAGTTGCTCGACCTGTCATCGCTAACGGACTGTATGAGCGCGCAACGACAAGAAGAACAGAAAGACGATGGGCGGGCTTTAGACGAACATTTGGAAGATTTGTCTTTGACCCAGCGGCCGCTGGACCTAGCAGCGGTGCGCGCCCAGCTGCAATCGAAAACCGGGAAGCAGTATTGGCGCAGCCTTGAAGAGCTTGCGGACGATCCGAACTTTCAGGAACTGCTCCACAAAGAATTCCCTCGTCAAGCGCCTTCGGAGTGGGACGAATCGGTAGACCGGCGCGATTTCCTGAAGCTGATGGCTGCGTCGCTGGCGTTTGCAGGTCTTTCTGGTTGCGGGCGCGCGCCGGAACAGCACATCATCCCCTACGTCAAGCAACCGGACGGCATGATCCTGGGCAAGCCGCAGTTTTATGCTACCGCCATGCCATTTGGGGCTGACGCGATTGGTCTGCTGGTGGAAAGCCATGAAGGGCGGCCGACGAAGATCGAGGGCAATCCCGACCATCCCTCGAGTCTGGGCGCGACGAACGCGTTCGCGCAGGCTTCCATCCTGAACCTTTACGATCCCGACCGCGCGCAAACCGTCACCAAAGCTGGGGAGATCCAGACCTGGGCGCAGTTTCTGGACGCGGCGCAGGCGCTGGCGGTAACGCTCAGGGCCACCCGGGGCGAAGGACTCCGTATTCTCACCGGAATCGTCGCTTCGCCGACTCTCGCGGCGCAGATTCAAACGATTCTGACGCTTTATCCGCAAGCAAAATGGCACCAGTGGGAACCCGCCCTTGGTGACGGGGTGCTCGAGGGCGCGAAGCTCGCTTTCGGCAGCTACGTGAATACGGTTTATCGCCCCGAAATGGCGGAAGTCATTCTTTCGCTCGATTCGGATTTCCTGGGCAGCGGCCCGGGACACATTCGGTATGCCAGAGAGTTTTCGCGCCGGCGCAAGCTCGACCAATTTGCCGAACTCGATCGCCTCGGTGGCGAAATGAGTCGGCTCTATGTGGTCGAGCCGACGCCAAGCGTGACTGGTTCCAGCGCGGATCATCATTTGCCGTTGCGCGCTTCGGAAATTGAGCTCTTCGCACGGGCGCTGGCCGCCAAGCTCGGGCTTGGTGGTTCTGCGGCTATGCCTCCTGCGGTTGATAAATGGCTCGATGCGGTTGCAAAGGATCTGCAGCAGTATCGAAGGAATTCGCTGGTCGTTGCGGGCGAACAGCAACCCGCCGAAGTCCATGCGCTGGTCCACGCCATCAACGCGGCGCTCGGCGGCGTTGGCATTACGCTCTATTACACCGAACCGGTCGAGGCGCGCCCCGTGAATTACGTGGAGTCATTGCGCGAGCTTTGCACCGATATCGATGCAAGCAAGGTGGATACGTTGTTGATCCTCGGGGTCAATCCGGTGTACACCGCGCCGCATGATTTTGATTTTGTTTCGAAACTCAGATTTGACGAACGCAATAACCGGAAGAAGATTCAAACGGTTATTCACGTCAGCTCGCATTTTGACGAGACGTCGCAGTACTGCGACTGGCACGTTGCGGAGTCGCATTACCTGGAAAACTGGAGCGACGCGCGAGCTTTCGACGGCACCGTAAGCGTGGTGCAACCGCTAATCGCGCCGCTTTATCGCACACACTCCACGCGCGAAGTGCTGGCGGCCTTCACCGACAAGCCAGGCGTCTCGGATTACGATGCGGTTCGCGACCGCCTGAAGGCGGCAAGTCCTTCGGTCGATTTCGAAAAGTTCTGGCGCAAAACGCTAAACGAAGGCGTCGTGGCCAGCTCGGCCTTTGCTCCAATGAATGTTTCTCTCAAGTTCATTCCCGCGAGCCTGCCAGCGGCCAAAGAGAGTTCCGCTGACGAGTTGGAATTCCTGTTCCGCCCCGATCCGTGCATTTACGACGGGCGCTTTGCGAATAACGGCTGGCTGCAGGAACTGCCGAAGCCGGTTACCAAGCTCACTTGGGATAATGCGGCGCTCGTAAGTCCAAAAACCGCGGAAAAACTGAATCTCACCCATAGCATCCCCTCGCGCGGCGGTGAACACGGCCAGATTCTTTCCAATGTCATCGATATTTGGCTATCCGGGAGCAAGGTGACGGCGGCCGCCTGGATCCTTCCGGGCCAGGCCGAAGGAGTTGTCGTTCTGCCGCTTGGCTACGGCCGCAAAAATGCCGGCTACACTGGAACGAACAAAGGTTTCAACGCCTACGCCGTACGCGTTTCGAATGCTCTTTGGGCCGCGACAGCACCGAGCACCACGATCCGAAAAACGGGCAACGATTATCCCCTCGCTTGCACGCAGTATCACTTCAACATGGAAGGCCGCCAAATCCTCGCCACCGGCACGCTCGAGGAATATCGCAAGAATCCGAATTTTGCGAACGAACATGCCGAATTGCCGCCGAAGGAGCTTTCCCTGTACACGGGTGAAGCGGAATTCCCGTACACCCGCGACAAGTGGGCCATGGCCATCGACCTGAATAGCTGCAACGGCTGCAACGCCTGCGTCATCGCCTGCCAGGCGGAAAACAATATTCCGGTTGTCGGCAAAGATCAGGTGATGCGAGGCCGGGAGATGCACTGGATCCGCATCGACCGCTACTACAAAGCCGAATCGAAAACCAACGATCCCTCCAGTTACGACGCCTCGCTGGATAATCCCGAGACGTTCTTTCAGCCGGTGCCTTGCCAGCAGTGCGAGAACGCGCCCTGCGAGCAGGTCTGCCCCGTGGGCGCCACGGCGCACAGCGCCGAAGGGCTGAACGATATGACCTATAACCGGTGCATCGGGACGCGGTATTGTTCGAACAACTGTCCATACAAAGTGCGCCGATTCAATTTCCTGCGCTTCCAGGATTGGGAAACGCCGCAATTCAAACTGTTGCGCAATCCGGAAGTAACCGTGCGCAGCCGTGGCGTCATGGAAAAGTGCACGTATTGCGTGCAGCGCATAACCAATGTGCGCATCGAAGCGGAAAAAAAGAACGAGCCGATTCGCGATGGCGCCATCGTCACGGCTTGCGAGCAGGCCTGCCCGACGCAAGCCATCGTCTTCGGCAACGCCAATGATCCGTCGAGCCGTGTGGCTAAGCTGCGAGCCCAGCAGCGCAACTACACCCTCCTGGGCGAATTGAATTCGCGGCCGCGCACCACGTATCTTGCCGTGGTGCGCAATCCAAACCCGGAACTGGAGAAAGCATGAGCGTCGGGCAACCGCCATCCGATTCGCCCGAAATCCGCCAGCTGACCCCAGTGCTCGGCCCCGGCCATACCTTTCGCTCAGTAACGGACAAGATCAGCGCTATTGTTCTGACTCGTCCCACTTCTCTCGGCTGGTTTATCGGCTTCGCCATTTCCTTCAGCCTGACGGGCCTTCTGACCGTTGCCATCGGCTGGCTCTTCACCAAGGGCGTGGGCATCTGGGGAATCAACATACCTATCGGCTGGGGCTTCGCCATCGTGAATTTTGTCTGGTGGATTGGGATCGGCCACGCGGGCACGTTGATCTCCGCGATTCTTTTCCTACTGAACCAGAAGTGGCGCACCTCCATCAACCGCTTTGCGGAAGCGATGACGCTCTTCGCCGTGGCCTGCGCGGGCATCTTTCCTCTCATCCATACCGGGCGGCCGTGGATGGCGTACTACATGTTCCCGTACCCCAGCACCATGGGCATCTGGCCACAGTTCCGCAGCCCGCTGATCTGGGACGTCTTTGCGGTTTCCACCTACGGCACGGTCTCGTTGATGTTTTGGTTTGTGGGTCTGCTTCCCGACTTGGCGACCCTACGTGATCGCGCCATCCAAAAACCGGCCAAGATTATCTATGGAATGCTGGCGATGGGTTGGCGCGGCTCCGCACGGCACTGGCACCGCTACCAGTCGGCGTACCTGCTTCTCGCCGGCCTGGCAACGCCTCTCGTGCTCAGCGTTCATTCGGTGATCAGCCTCGACTTCTCAGTCTCAATTGTTCCCGGCTGGCACACCACCATCTTTCCGCCCTATTTCGTGGCCGGCGCTATCTATTCGGGCTTCGCTATGGTAATTAGCATCGCAATTCCTCTGCGAAAAGCGTATGGCCTCGAAGACTACATCACCATGCGCCATTTGGATAACATGGCCAAGGTCATGCTCGCCACCGGCCTTATCGTGGCCTACGGCTACTTCTTCGAGTTTTTCCTTTCCATCTATAGCGGAAACAAATTCGACGTCTTCCTTGTCCAACAGCGGCTGCACGGTCCTTATGCTCCGTTCTACTACTCGCTGATTATTTGCAACATCCTGACGCCGCAACTGCTGTGGTCTTACAAGATGCGCCACAACGTCGTGGTCCTCTTCATCATGTCTATCATCGTGAACACTGGTATGTGGCTCGAGCGTTTTGTCATCGTGGTCATCAGCTTGACCCGCGACTTCGACCCGTCCGCATGGGGCCGCTACCAGCCCACCTTCTGGGATTGGGCCACCTTCATTGGTACCATCGGCATGTTTGTCATGCTGATCTTTTTGTTCGTCCGGGTTCTCCCCGCGATTTCCATTGCAGAAATGCGCGAGCTTGTAGCGGAAACGTCCGAGGAAAAAGAATGATTCAGCACCGGTCACACATTTACGGTGTGATGGGAGAGTTTGAGACTCCGGAGAAGCTTATTCACGCCGTGCAGAAACTACGCGAAGCGGGCTACCGGCGGTTCGATGCGTACAGTCCGTTCCCTCTCGAAGGTCTTTCGCAAGCGATGGGATTGAAGCGCAACCTGGTCCCGTTGATTACCTTGATCGGCGGCCTCACTGGCGGCATCGGCGGCTTCGGTTTTCAGTATTGGGTTGCGGCCATCACCTACCCCATGAACATCGGGGGCCGCCCCCTCAATAGCTGGCCGGCATTTATTCCTGTGACTTTTGAGCTCACCATTCTCGGGGCGTCGCTTGCTGCGGTTTTTGGTATGCTCGCCCTGAACCGTCTGCCCCAGCCCCATCATCCGGTGTTCAACGTGCCCCGCTTCTCGCATGCCTCTGCTGACCGTTTCTTTATTTGCATCGAGGCGCGCGACCCGAAGTTTCATCTTCTGGATACCGCCCGGTTTCTCCAGGGCCTCCAAGCGCATCATGTTTCCGAGGTGAACGATGACTAACACCTCGCGCTTTCTCACCTCGCTATGTTCTGCGGCGGTTCTGTTCTTGTCCGGGGGGTGCCGGTATCTCAAGCAGGATATGGCCAACCAGCCGAAGAATCGTCCGCTCTCCCCTTCGGATTTCTTTGATGATGGCCGCTCGGAGCGCCCGCTGGTGAAAAATACCGTGGCACGCGGGTCGATTGCGGATGATGAACTTTTCGTGCCCAAGGATTCGAACAATTTTCCCCTGCCCGTGAATCGCGAACTTCTCGAGCGCGGTGAAGAGCGCTACAAGATTTTCTGCACCCCTTGTCACGGTTTGCAGGGCGACGGCAACGGGATGATCGCGATACGCGGAATGAAGCATCCACCTACGTTTCATCAGGACCGTCTGCGCCAGGCACCCAACGGCTATTTCTACGACAACATCACCAATGGCTTTGGGGCAATGTACGGGTACTCGGCGCAGATTCCGCCGCGCGACCGTTGGGCCATCATCGCCTACGTTCGCGCGCTGCAACTGAGCCGCAACGCCAAAGTTGCTGACCTGCCCGCTTCTCTGCGCGGACGATTGGAGCCCCTGGGGATCGCGGGGGACATACCCGGTGGAGCTACGCCGGGCCAGGTTGGGAGCATCAAGAAAGAGGCTTCGGGGGCGAAAAAGGAATGAATGGGCAGCAATATCACGCGCCGGAGAGCGTTGGCCGTCTGCAAACGGGCGCTCTCGGGGTTGGCGGCATCGCCATGGTGCTGGCTATTTTCGGCGCCTTGCGTTCGCCCGGCGCATTTTATGAGTCCTATTTGGTCAGCTTCCTGCTCGTGCTGGGCCTGTCCCTGGGCTCGCTGGGTCTCGTGATGTTGCAGCATTTGACGTCCGGCCATTGGGGTGTCATCATCCGGCGGCCGCTCGAATCCGCCACGCGCACGCTCCCGCTCATCGCGATCTTCTTTCTTCCCATCGCTCTCTTCGGCATGAAATACCTTTATGCTGCGTGGCTGGACCCGCAAAAGCTGACGGAGCAGCCGCTCTCGGATTTTCAACACAGCTATCTGACACACGGCGGCTACCTGACGCGCGCGGTGACTTATTTCGCCCTCTGGCTGGCGCTAATGTTCATCTTTAATCGTTGGTCGAAGCAGCAGGACACCAACCAGAACGATCGCGCTCTGCGTCGCCGTCTACAAATGCTCGCTGGCCCGGGAATTATTCTTTATGTTTTTGCGATGAGCTTCGCCGCCATTGATTGGGTCATGTCTCTTTCCCCGCACTGGGCCTCCACCATCTATGGATTCATCTTCGTCGGCGGACAGCTCATCTCCTCCATGTCGTTCATGATTGCCGTGGTTGTGCTGCTCTCTCGCGCTGAGCCTTTTGCGAGCATCGTTCAGCCGCGCCATCTGCATGACTTGGGAAAACTGCTTCTCGCGTTTGTGATGCTGTGGGCCTATTTCGATTTTTCGCAACTGCTGATCGTCTGGTCCGGCAACCAGCCGGAAGAGATCAGCTTTTACCGCACGCGGCTCTACGGCGAATGGGGCGTGGTCGCCGTGATCGTGGTTGTCTTCCACTTTTTTGTTCCCTTTTTCCTGCTGCTCTCGCAGGACCTGAAGCGCAACGCCAAAATTCTTACTAGAATTGCCATGTGGCTCATCCTCATGCGGCTCGTCGACCTCTTCTGGATGACCCGACCGGAGTTCACTTCGAGCGCCGTGCCCACGTGGCTCGATCTGGTGTTGCCCGTCGCTTTGGGCGGGTTGTGGCTTGGCTTCTTCGCGTTTAATTTGAAGCAGTGTCCACTCCTCCCGCTCGGCGATCCGGACCTTGCAAAGGCCATTGAGCATCATGAGCACTGAGTCTCACAATACGCGCCAGGAGCCGCGCCACACGGACGTCTCGTTCGAAGAACGAGACATCAAGGCCGGCACCATCTATAAGTATCTCTTTGCCCTGGGCGCGGCGGTCGTCGCTTCTTTGCTGATTTGCGTTTATATCCTCCGCTTCACTTCGGAATTTGCCGCTTCGAGCGATACGCCTCCGCCGCCATCGCGCGAGGCCCATCAAAAGGAATTGCCGCCCGAGCCGCGCCTTCAGGGTTTTGGCTTTCCGGGTCAGAAAGCCGATCCGCAGGCCGATCTGCGCAAGAAAAACAAGGAAGACTCCGAAGCCAACGAAAAGCTTGAGTGGATTGATCGGTCTATGGGCATCGCTCAGATTCCCGTGAAGGATGCGATGAAGATCATTGCTGAAAAAGGCTTGTCCACAGCGCCTGCGCCGGCGGGGGAGAAAGAATTAACGAAATGAAGATAGCCTGCAAAATCGTTGGGGTTGCCGCGCTCTTGCTGGCCACGGGTGCGGCGCTGCGCGCTCAGGGGGTTCCCGCGAACACGGGTCCCGCGGCTGCGGCTATGCCTGCGGCTTTGCGCAACGTGGGATTCGAGCCGCCGCTTAACGGCCAGATGCCCCTCGACCTGCATTTTCGGGATGAAACCGGCCGCGGCGTTCAGCTTCGCGAGTTCTTCGGTCAGAAGCCCGTAGTCCTCGCCTTTGTTTATTACAATTGCCCGATGCTGTGCGACCAGATTCAGATGGGCGTCGTCGGCACTTTGCGCATGCTTTCTTTCAATCCCGGCCGCGACTACGAAGTCGTTTTCGTCAGCTTCGATGCCCGCGAAACGCCCGAGATGGCCGCAGCGAAGAAAAAGACCGCTCTCAATCATTTCCGCCGCCCGGAAACCGTCTCGGGCTGGCATTTTCTGACCGGCTCGAAAGAATCCATCGATGCGGTCACGCGTGCCGCGAATTTCCGGTTCCGCTTTGACGCCAAGTCCAATCTATTCGCCCACGCCAGCGGCGTGATGATTTTGACCGCTGACGGCCGCATCTCCCGATACTTCTATGGGGTCGAATATCCCGGTCGCGACATGCGCCTCGGACTCGTCGACGCCTCCGCGGGAAAGATCGGCACGCCCATCGACCACATCTTGCTGTTTTGCTACCACTACGATCCCACGAGCGCCACCTACAGCGCTTCCATTCTCAGGATCATCCGCCTCGGTGGCATCCTGACCATTCTTTCAATTGTGGGGGGGATTTGGATTTCACGGCGCCGCGAGGTTCGTGCGGCCCACACGAAGCTTCAAGGAGCACACTAGACCCGTGCAATCGCAATTGCCATTGTATCCGCCGGAAGCGTCCAACTTTGCGCCCCACGTGGACGCCCTGATGGTTTTCATTACCTCTGTCTGCGTCTTTTTCACCGCCGGTATCACCATCGCCATCGTCTATTTCTTTTTCAAGTACCACCGTAAGGCGCCGGATGCCGTGGGTATTCCCATCCATGAAGATTCGCGGCTCGAAGCGGCGTGGATGATCGTTCCCTTAATTCTGGCCATGGCCATGTTCGGCTGGGGCGCGGTCGTCTACGTGGACTACCGCCACACACCGCGGGACACGCTGGACATTTACGTGACCGGCAAGCAGTGGATGTGGAAGTTACAACAGCCCAATGGATTGAAGGAAATCAATGAGTTGCACGTTCCCGTGGGTCGCAACATTCGCCTGATTCTTGCGAGCGAAGACGTTATTCACGATTTCTTCGTTCCGGCATTCCGCGTGAAGATGGACGTTGTGCCTGGGCACTACAACACCATGTGGTTCCGCCCTACTAAGGCCGGCCGCTATCACTTCTTTTGTTCGCAGTACTGCGGCACGAACCATGCTCTGATGGGCGGCTGGGTTACTGTCATGGAGCCTTCAGATTACGCGGCGTGGCTTTCCGGCTCATCGGGCGGGTCCGATCAAGTCGTTGCGGGCGAAAAACTCTTTGCGGAAAAGGCTTGCATCACTTGTCACGTTCCCAATGGCACGGGACGCTCTCCTTCTCTTAACGGGCTCTACGGAGCGCAAGTGCTCCTGGCTGACGGCACCACCGTCACGGCCGATGAGGCTTACATTCGCGAGTCGATTCTTCAACCAAACGCAAAAATTGTGGCCGGGTATCAACCGTTGATGCCTACATTCCAGGGACAATTGACGGAGGAGCAGATTCTCGCACTCACTGCCTATATCAAGTCCCTGCAGTCGCAGCCGGTGCCGGTGAAGGGCTCGGGGATTGCGCCGCCCACGGGGAAGAAATAACTCATGAGCAACACGTTGACAACACAAGGCCACGAAATGCCGGACACGCATTATTTGAACGCCACCTATGGCTACGGAATTCGTACATGGCTGCTGACCACCGATCACAAGCGCATCGCCTTGCTGTATCTCTGCTCAGTCACTGTTTTCTTTTTCATCGGCGGCGTTCTCGCCACCATGATTCGCATTCATCTTTTGACCCCTGGTGGAGCACTGGTCACGCCGGAGACTTACAACAAACTCTTCACCATGCACGGCGTGGCCATGATTTTCTTCTTCCTGATCCCGTCTATTCCCGCGGTGCTCGGGAATTTCCTGATTCCACTGATGATTGGCGCGAAGGATTTGGCTTTCCCGAAGATCAATCTCTTGAGCTGGTACATCTACATTATTGGAGGCTGTTTTGTTCTGTATTCCTTCGGCACTGGTGGGCTGGACACGGGTTGGACGTTCTACACGCCGCTCAGCAGTGTGTATTCAAATTCCGCGGTCACTCCGGCGGTGGTCGGAATCTTTATCAACGGCTTCTCGTCGATCCTCACCGGCCTCAACTTCATTGTCACCATTCACACCATGCGCGCCCCCGGCATGACCTGGTTCCGCCTGCCCCTCTTCGCCTGGGCGCATTACGCCACGAGCTTAGTCATGATTCTCGGCACGCCCGTTATCGCTATCACCCTGCTTCTTGCCGGCCTTGAGCGCATGTTTCACCTGGGCTTCTTCAATCCCGCCCTCGGCGGCGATCCCATCCTCTTTCAGCATCTCTTCTGGTTTTATTCTCATCCCGCCGTGTACATCATGGTTCTCCCGGCGATGGGTGTGGTCAGCGAAATCATTCCCACGTTTGCGCGCAAGCCCATCTTTGGTTACTCCTTTATCGCCGGATCGAGCATCGCCATCGCGGTCATCGGCTTCCTGGTTTGGGCCCACCATATGTTCGTCACCGGCGAGTCCACGTACGCTGCGCTCACCTTTTCGTTCCTCAGTTACCTGGTAGCGATCCCTTCGGCGGTGAAAGTCTTTAACTGGACTGCGACGCTGTATAAAGGTTCGATCTCTTGGGACCCGCCAATGGTCTATGCGCTGGGCTTCATTGGCTTGTTCGTGATCGGCGGTCTCACGGGGCTTTTCCTCGCGTGCCTCGGCCTGGACATTCACATCCACGATACTTACTTCGTGGTTGCCCACTTCCACTACATCATGGTGGGCGGCGCTGTAATGGGATATGTCGGCGGCCTGCACTTCTGGTGGCCGAAGATTACCGGCAGACTCTATCCAGACTCTCTTTCCCGGTTTGCCGCGGTGATTCTCTTCGTCGGCTTCAATCTGACCTTCTTCCCCCAATTCATCCTCGGATACCTAGGCATGCCGCGGCGCTATCACACTTACCCTCCGGAGTTTCAGGTGCTCAATGTGCTCTCCACTGCGGGCGCATCGATTCTTGCCCTGGGCTACCTGCTCCCGATGGTGTACTTGGCTTGGTCCATGCGATATGGCAAGGTCGCTGGTCCTAATCCGTGGCCTGCTACCGGCCTCGAATGGAAAACGGATTCACCGCCGCCTACAGAGAATTTCCATGTCACACCGGAAGTCACCTGGGAGCCTTATGACTATAACAGTCGGCCCGATCTTGGCCTTGCTGCAGGCAAGCCGCTTGCGCCTGCTCACGGAGATGATTAGTTCACTGTAGCAGTTGGTAGGGACGGGGCTTGCCCCGCCCGCATGGCGTGCAGTTGGCGCCATCATCTGGAAAGCAATGAGGGAGTGCCGAGTGCATCGCACCGGAGATCTGTTCGGTCAATTTCAAACGCTCGAGCAGCAGAAGGAAACCGCTGCCCTGGGTATGTGGATTTTCCTGGCCACTGAAGTATTGTTCTTCGGCGGGATGTTCCTGACTTATACGATCAACCGCCACTTCTACTTCACGGCTTTCGGCATTGGCAGCAACACCCTGGACATCAAGCTTGGCGGGTTCAACACGGTTGTGCTCATCCTGAGCAGCCTGACCATGGCCATGGCCGTTTGGTCCGCACAAACAGGCAAGAAAAAGCTCGTCACTGGATTTCTGATTGCCACGCTGAGTCTCGGCACAGTCTTTCTTGGCGTCAAAGTCATTGAATACAAGCAGAAATTCGACCACCATCTCATTCCCGGCCACGGTTTTGATATGACCTATAGGTCGTCGCATCCCACGCCCGCGGATGACCCGAGAGAAATTGCCGCCGAAAAGGAAGAGGTGGAGAAGGCCTTCGCTTCCGACCTGGACACCAATGCCCACGCTCAGCTCTATTTTTCGTTGTACTTCGCCATGACCGGACTGCACGCCCTGCACATGATCGTCGGCGCTGGCCTGCTTGTCTGGCTCATCAAGGAATCGTTCCGCGGCCGCTTCTCGCCGCAGTACAACACTCCGGTCGAAATCGTCGGCTTCTACTGGCACTTCGTCGATATCGTGTGGATTTATTTGTTCCCGTTGTTATATCTGATTGACCGGCACCGCTAGGAGAGTCACGCGTGTCCGAGCATATTGTTTCGTGGAAAGTCTACCTTGTCATCTTCGTCTTGCTGATGGTGGGCACGGGCACCACGGTGTGGGCGGCATTTCAGAATTTTGGCCCGTTCAATATTGTTATTGCTTTGGGAATTGCCACGATCAAGGCCACCCTCGTCGTTCTCTACTTCATGCACGCGCGCTACAGCCCCAGGCGCACGCAGCTCGTCATCGTCTGCTCGGTCTTCTGGCTCGCGATCATGTTGGCCCTGACGCTGGCGGATTACCAGACGCGGCAGCCCCGCGAAAGCCGTCTCTCCCCATCCGTGGTCTCTTACCACGCCTAGTTTTTGCCGGTGTTCTCCGAACCCCGACCCTCAACCATCATGCGTCCTGCGCACACTTCCGCCGAGCTCGGGTCTGTCCGGGGTGCTATGGGGTGTTTCGGCGAGGTACCGGAGGGATATCCGGCCCACCTGTCGGCGAAAGTGTTAGGGGGAGTAGCGAACCGGCCCAGCCCTCAATCCCCTAAAGGGATCCTCGGCTCGCCTCCCCCACTGGCTTAAGAGCAGCAACCGCTGCACCATATTTAAACCCCTTGTTTTCAACAAACTCCCAGCGAATTCCGGGTAAAAAAGCTCCACTTCCCGCGCAAAATTACCTGCCCTAGGGCCTGTCGGCAAGGCTTGTAGGGTGAACCGCTGAGGGGTAAACTTCTCCCCTGCCTTTGCACAGGAGGTGTGGCATGCCCCGCATCGTTC
>QHYN01000133.1 GCA_003224145.1 Acidobacteriota bacterium | reverse complement strand
GCCGGGCGGATAGAAGCCGGGCATCTCGGCCGTCTCCCCGCCGATGAGGGCGCAGCCAGCTTTACGGCACGAGCGGCTCATGCCTTCCACGAGCTGCTCGACGACCAGCGGTTCCAGCTTGCCCATGGCGAGATAATCGAGGAAAAAGAGGGGCTCGGCGCCCTGCACGAGAATGTCGTTAATGCAATGATTGACGAGATCGCCGCCGACGGTGGCGTGCACGCCCATGGCCATGGCAACTTTCAGTTTTGTGCCAACGCCGTCGGCGCTGGAAACCAGCACGGGCTCTTTCCATTTTTTGCGGTCGAGAGCAAAGAGCGCACCAAAGCCGCCAATGCCGCCGAGCACGCCGGGAGTAAAAGTATGGCTGGCATGATGGCGGATGAGCTGCTTGGCTTCCTCAGCGACGGCGATATTCACACCGGCATCGGCGTATTTCATCGTTAGCGTGACCCGTGCTTTGTGTTTCGTGTTCCGTGAAATGCGCAACGCAACAAAAGGCCGGCGAGTCGCGTGCGGCGCAACGGAAACGAGATTCCGGCGTTCGCGGCTGAAAACGCCGGGGAACAAAGGAAGCGCACAGCCGACGCCACAACGGGAATCTGGAATTTTACTTAACGAAACCAGGAATTCCGCGGGGGGTCGCGTGGCTTCCTAGTGACCAAGCAAGTTTATCAGGATTGCTCAGAAGGTGCGGAAGATTCGCTTCCAGCGCACGATGCCGGGATGAAAAATGGCATTCGCGTAGGCAAAGAAGCGTTTGCGAATCTCGCCCGGCTCCCAGGCCTGCGGCGAAACGTCGAGAGACATGTAAATCATTACCGGCGTTCCGATGATGTCGTTGCGCGGGACGCAGCCCCAGAAACGGCTGTCGTAAGAATTGGCGCGATTGTCGCCCATGACGAAGTAACAGTCCGCGGGAACTTTGTAGGGCATGCGCAGCTCATAGGGCTCGCTAGGTCCGGTGGTGTATTTTTCGATGAGGCGCTGGCCGTTGACCCACACGGAACCGTCGTGAATGTCAACGGTATCGCCGGGAAGACCGATGACGCGCTTGACGTAATCAGGCGTGTCCGGGGCGAAGGGCGGCTTGAAGATGATGACTTGCTGGCGCTTGGGATTTCGCCAGAGCGGGACGTGCCAGTTGGTGAATGGTACGCCGGCGTCGTAGCCGATGCGGCTCATGATCAGGTGGTCGCCGATGAGCAGGGTCCTTTCCATGGAGCCGGAGGGAATGACGCGCGCCTGGCCGATGGCGCCGTTGATGAGCAGAAAGACGAGGCCCACCCAGAACCAGGCGATAATCTCGCGCTGGATTTTCGTCTTCACCGGCACGTTTGCTTCTGGTTTTTTCTTCTTTTCAGCTTTCACGCTGCACCACCACCGGCCGCTCTGCGGGCCCGAGTTCACTTTCCATTGTAGTCGAAGATCCGGTTGCCTTCCCGTTGGACGCGGGCTCGCGGACTTCCAGTTGCACGAGATCCGTTGGATAGACGCCCGTATAACAAGACGTACAAAACCTGCCTTCGGTATCGGCCACAGCCTGCCGGAGTGCGGGAAGGGAAAGGTAGCCGAGGGAATCCGCGCCGATAAATTTACAGGTATTTTCGGGAGAGTTCGAAGAAGCAATCAGCTCTTCGCGCGTGGGGGTGTCCACGCCGTAGTAGCAGGGCGAAATCGTGGGCGGACAACTGATGCGCACGTGGACTTCTTTGGCGCCGGCCTCGCGGACCATGCGAACGATTTTGCGGCTGGTGGTGCCACGGACAATAGAGTCGTCGACAAGGACGATGCGCTGGCCTTCGATGAGGCTGCGAACCGGATTGAGTTTTAACTTGACGCCGAAATTGCGGATCGCCTGCGAGGGCTCGATGAACGTGCGGCCGATGTAATGATTGCGGATCAGGCCCATGCGGAAGGGAATCTTGGATTCGAGGGCGTAGCCGATGGCGGCGGGAACGCCGGAATCGGGCACGGGCACGACGATATCGGCTTCGACGGGATGCTCGCGCGCGAGGAGGCGGCCGAGCATCTCGCGGCTCTGGTTCACGGAACGGCCGAAGATGATGCTGTCCGGGCGGGAGAAGTAAACGTGCTCGAAAATGCATTGCTGGTGCTGCTTTTCGGGCGCGAAGTGGATGGACTCAATGCCGCATTTGGAGATGCGCACCATTTCACCGGGCGCGATCTCGCGGATGTATTGGGCGTTGAGAAGGTCGAACGCGCAGGTTTCGGAGGCGACCAGCCAGGCCACGAAGCCACCCGGCGTAGTGAGTTTGCCGAGAACGAGCGGGCGGAAGCCACGAGGATCACGAACGGCGTAGAGTTCGTCGGTGGTAAGAACGAGAAGCGAATACGCCCCCTCGACTTGATTCAGGGCATCGCCAATGGCGCCGGAAAGATTGCGGGCCTGCGAGCGCGCGAGGAGATGGACGATGACTTCGGTGTCGCTATTGGTCTGAAAGATGGAGCCGCGGTGCTCGAGCTTGCGGCGCCACTCGGCGGCGTTGGTGAGATTGCCGTTGTGGCCCAGCGCGACCTTGCCCTTGTTGCAATCGATCATGATGGGCTGGGCGTTGAGCAACGCCTTGTCGCCAGCAGTGGAGTACCGCGTGTGGCCAATGGCCAGGCTGCCGGGAAGTTGCGCGATGACGCTCGGCTGGAAAATTTCTTCGACCTTTCCCATGGCGCGATGGACGTACAATTCTTTGCCGTCGCTCGAAACGATGCCCGCAGATTCCTGCCCACGATGCTGGAGCGCGTAGAGACCGAGGTAGGCGAGGTTCGCGGCTTCGGGATGGCCGAAGACACCGAAGACACCACAGTGGTCGTGGAAATGATCGTCGTGCGTGTACATCAACATGGTCATGCGGCTTTTGCCTTGTGGACCGCTAGAGAGAACTGAGAACGCAGAGCTGGAGAAACTAACCATACAAGCGCCACTGTGCCCAAGAAGAAGAGTATTCCAGGAAACCAGTGACGAGGACCGTTGAACGGAAGCGCAAAGAAATCATAGGCGGAATTAACCATCAAATAGACGCTGATGGCGAGCGAGAGGTAATAGCCCCATATGCGCCTTCGGAAGACGCTCCACGAAGCGATTCCGCACACGAATGCCATACTTAGGATAACAATGCTGCCGTGCCACTCAGTTCGACCAAATGCCGCCCCAAATCGTTCGAGTACCAAATTCCTTTGGGCTGCGAGAGCCAACGCCACCATACCCAGCCACAGCCCAGCCAGGTAATTGCATCCCAGCCTTCCTGCATCAAGCTTCTTCAAGCGTCACTTCCCGGAAATTGAGCGTTCGAGTGAATGGGCCCAGGCATCGTGCAGAATCTCGACAGGGCTGTCGATCACCGCGCGCCCCTTATGTTCGATGCGGAAGGCATCGCCGCGGGTGATCCGGCCGATTTCGCGCGCCGCCACGTTATATTGTCTCGCAATTGCGAGAACCGCGGCAAGGTTTGTGCGCGAAACAGAGACAATGGCGCGGGCGCCGCGTTCGCCGAAGAGGGCATGTTCGGCAGGCGACGAGTCGTCGAGATTTACGGTTGCGCCGAGGAAGGAAAAAGCAGATCCCTCACCCCGCGAAGAACGCGGGGATTCGGGATGACACGCGTCGGGTTGGTTGGCGAAACAGGATTCGGCGAGCGTGACGGCGAGGCCGCCGTCGGAAATGTCGTGGGCGGATTCGACGGCGCCGTCGGCGGCGAGAGCAACGAGGCAATTGATGAGGCGCTTTTCGGTGGCGAGATCGATGGCGGGCGGCTCGCCGGCAACGATGCCGCCGACCGTTTTAGAGTATTCGGAGGAGGAGAATTGGCGGGATGCGATGACGGGCGGTACAAGCCCCGATTCCTCGCTGCGCTCGGAATGACAGGCGGGTGATTGGTTGCCAAGATCGGTGCGGGGAATAAGCCCCAATGTAGGGGCGGGGCTTGCCCCGCCCGCGGGCGACCCAAGGGTCGCCCCTACACCAAAACCATCTAGCAAAACGATGGTGTCGCCGTCGTTGCGGAAGGCGATTTTGAGGACGCGGGAAACATCGTCGAGGACGCCCAGCATACCGATGACGGGCGTCGGAAAGATCGATTTGCCGAGCGTTTCGTTGTAGAAGCTAACGTTGCCGCCGGTGATGGGTGTGCCGAGGGCATTGCATGCTACGGCGATTCCGTCGATGGTTTCGCTGAATTGCCACATCACTTCCGGTTTTTCGGGGCTGCCGAAGTTGAGGCAGTTGGTGGCGGCGATGGGGCGCGCGCCGCTCGCCGCAATGTTGCGGGCCGCTTCTGCGACGGCGTGCATCGCGCCAACCCGCGGATTCAATTGGCACCAGCGGCCGTTGCCGTCGGTCGAGAGCGCAAGGGCGCGCTTAACGACGTTGGTCTTGGGATCCTTGATGCGCACGACCGCGGCATCACTAGCGCCGGGGCCGGCGAGCGTGTTGGTGCGCACGGAAGTATCGTACTGCTCGGTGATCCACCGCTTGGAAGCAATCGCGGGCGAAGCCAGCAATTTCAGAAAATTCTGCGTGAGGTTCGTGCCTTCGGGCGCGAACGCGAACCAATCCTTTTCCGATTCGACGCGCGGCGCGGGGGCGGCGATGGGGCGATTGTAAACCGGCCCTTCTTCAGCCAGCGGATGCGCGGGAATTTCCGCGGCGACGCTGCCGCTATTCTTGATGCGAGCCAGGCCACCTTCGGTGACGCGCCCGACCACGACGGCATCCAGCCCCCACTTCTTGAAAACGGCAAGAACTTCGTGCTCGCGGCCTTTCTCCGCGACCAGCAGCATGCGCTCCTGCGATTCGCTGAGCATGATTTCGTACGGCGTCATGCCGGTTTCGCGCTGCGGAACTTTGGCGAGATCGATCTCGATGCCGGTGCCGCCGCGCGAAGCCATTTCCACGGTGGAGCAGGTGAGCCCGGCAGCACCCATGTCTTGAATGGCCACTACCGCGCCGGTTTGCATGGCTTCGAGGCAGGCTTCGAGAAGCAGTTTTTCCATGAAGGGATCGCCGACCTGGACATTGGGGCGCTTCTGCCGAGATTCTTCGGTGAATTCGGCGGAGGCGAGCAGCGATGCGCCGTGAATGCCATCGCGACCGGTCTTTGCGCCAACGTAAATCACCGGATTGCCGGCACCTTTGGCTTTGGCGAAGAACAGATCTTCTTTACGGGCGATGCCCAGAGCCAGCGCGTTGACGAGTGGGTTTTGCGAATAGCAGGGCTCGAAGGCGACTTCACCGCCAACAGTAGGGACGCCGAAGCAATTTCCATAGCTGCCGATGCCGCGGACGACGCCGTCGAGGATGCGGCGATTCTTTGCGGCCTCTTCTTTAGTGGTGCGCTTGCCCGCGATGATCTCGCCAAAACGCAACGAATCGAGCACGGCGATGGGGCGCGCGCCCATGGTGAAAATGTCGCGCAAGATTCCGCCGACGCCGGTGGTGGCGCCCTGGAACGGCTCGACGTAACTGGGATGATTGTGCGATTCAATCTTGAAGGCCGCGACGAGGCCGTCGCCGATGTCCACGACACCGGCGTTTTCTCCGGGGCCTTGCACGACCAGCTTGCCGCGCGTCGGCAGGCGCTTCAGGTGCACCTTGCTCGATTTGTAGGAACAATGCTCGCTCCACATCACGCTGAAGATGCCCAGCTCGGTGATGTTCGGCTCGCGGCCTAGGATTTGTTTGACGCGCGCGTATTCTTCGGCGGTGAGGCCGTGCTCCGCGGCGATTTCAGGCGTGACTCTAATTTCGGTCGTTGCGGTTGCCATTCTCCCTGCTTGAAACTTGGAAAGGCGCAGCGTCCTGCGCCCCTACTAAGAAGACTGTCTTCAGTATCATGCTGTTGCTTTCGCCGCGCCGACAAGCGCTTCCACCATGGAGCGGAAAATCACCAGGCCGTCGGCGGAGCCGAGGGCCGCTTCCGATGCGCGCTCGGGATGCGGCATTAGCCCCGCGACGTTACGCTCGCGGTTGCAGACGCCGGCGATGTTGCGGACCGCGCCGTTAGGATTGCCGGCATCATCGTCTTTTCCATCCGGAGTGGTGTAACGGAAGATCACCTGACGATTCCTTTCGAGATCCGCAAGCGTCGCTTCATCGCAAGTGTAGTTTCCATCCGAGTGCGCGATGGGAATCTTCAGAATTTGGCCCCGCTCCGCGGCGTTGGTGAACGGCGTATCCGTCTGCTCCACGCGGATGTGCACGTGGCGGCAGATGAAGCGCAGGCCGCTATTGCGCATCATGGCGCCGGGAAGCAGGCCTGCTTCGCAGAGAATCTGGAAGCCATTGCAAATGCCGAGGACCAGCCCGCCGCTGTGCGCGAATTTTTCAACGGAATTCATCACCGGCGAGAACCGCGCGATCGCGCCGGTGCGGAGATAATCGCCGTAGGAGAACCCCCCGGGCAGGATGATGGCGTCGCAATTTGCCAAATCTTCCGATTGGTGCCAGATGAACTCGACCGGTTTCTTGAGGACGTTTCCGATGGCGTAAAACGCGTCGTGGTCGCAATTGGACCCGGGAAAAACGACGACTCCAAATTTCATGTGGCGGCAGCCCCCTGTGGAATCGCGGGAATTCCTATTTTAGCACAGCCCGGGTTACATCGATCTGCCGGAGGGCGCGGAAGGCGGCGCAGGCGAGTCTGAAACGGGCTTGGGCAGCGATTGCGTAGCGCCGTCGAGACCGAGAACATTCACCAGGCTGGAGCTGGAAGGGACGATGTATTTGGTGTTTTGCGCGAGCGTGTTGTTGAGCACCTCGAGGCGCCGCATCACCTCGGCGCGTTCCTTGAAATACGTTTCGGCGGCGGTGGAGACGAGCTTGATGGCCTCGGCTTCAGCATTGGCGCGGGTGATACGGGCCTGAGCATCGCCTTCGGCCCTGAGGATTTCGGATTGCTTTTTCCCCTCCGCCTGGAGGATCTGGCTCTGCTTGATGCCTTCCGCTTCGAGAATGGCGGCGCGCTTTTCGCGTTCCGCTTTCATCTGGCGCGACATGGCGTCGGTGATATCGCGCGGCGGCTCGATTTTCTGCACCTCGACGCGCGTGACCTTCACGCCCCAATTGTTGGTGGCCTCGTCGAGGACTTCGCGCAAGTTGGTATTGATCATGTCGCGGGCGACGAGGGTTTCGTCGAGGGTGCGGTCACCGATCAGGTTACGCAAGTTCGTCTGCGCCAGTGTCGTGCACGCGTATCCGAAATCCTGCACCTCATACTGCGACTTCACCGGATCGATCACCTTGTAATAAACCACGGCGTCAACTTCCACGGTCACGTTGTCTTTGGTGATGAGTTTCTGCGGCGGGACGGTGATGACCTGCTCGCGCATGTCCACGCGCACAATGTCGTCCACGAACGGCACGATGAAGGTTAGCCCGGACGGCGCCATGCCGTGATACTTCCCCAGCCGCGTGATCAGACCCTTTTCGTACTGCTCGACGGTGCGCGCACCTTTGGCCAGCGCCGTCAGAGCGAGGACCA
>QHYN01000354.1 GCA_003224145.1 Acidobacteriota bacterium | reverse complement strand
GCACTTCGCCATCGACGGGGCAGATTTCGTGTGGGAATACGGTCAAAATGTCTCCCACGCGAATTTCTTCCAGCTTCACATCGCGGAGAGCGAAACCATCGCGCCGGTGCGCGATGCTTGGCACTCTCCTTGCCAGTGCATCGAGCACCGAGGAGGCTTTTGCTGTTGCGTAGAATTCCAGCGCGGCCCCGCCCGAGAGCATCAGCACGACAATCGTTGCAACCAGGTACTGTCCCAGCAGAACGGCCGTGAGAATCGAGACACCTGCCAGGAGGTCCGAGCCGAATTCCATCTTGAAGAGTCTCTTCGCAAGCTCAAAAACTAGGGGAATTCCGCCGATGGCCAACGCAGCGAACAAGGGTATGAGCGCAACTCGCGGGGGTAGGGCGGTCGCATAGCGCAAGATGAGATGCAAGACTATCGCAAGAAGGGTGAAGTCAGCGATGTAGGTCTCTTTGGGCAGGCTTGAAAACGCCTTTGCAGCCACCTTCATTTGATCTTTATCTTACAGCAGGGGCGGTTGGATTACGGTGAGATGCATCACAAGGCCGCCTTGCCTGCGTCACAGCAGGTCTCAGATGGTTTTGTCCTTGGCATAGCACAGGGATTCCAGGTTGCATTCTCCGCATTTCGGCTTACGCGCCTGGCAAACGCGTCGCCCATGCCAGATGATCTGGTGAGAAAACTGAATCCATTTTTCCTTTGGAATCACTTGCATCAGGTCCTGCTCAATCTTTTTCGGATCTTCGTTGCGCGTCAAATCGAGCCTGTTTGCAATCCGCTGCACGTGCGTATCGACCACGATCCCGCTGGGGATTCCGTAAGCTGTGCCGAGCACCACGTTTGCCGTTTTTCGGGCCACCCCCGGCAGCGTGAGTAACTCTTCCATCGTGCGCGGCACTTCTCCTCCAAACCTTTCGTTAATTGCCTTGCTCGCTCCCATCACGGACTTTGTCTTATTGCGGAAAAACCCCGTCGGTCGAATATCCTGTTCCAACTCGCCCGGCGTGGCGTACGCGAACGCTTTTGGATTTGGATATTTCTTGTAAAGAGTTTCGGCGACTTGATTCACTCGCACATCCGTGCACTGAGCCGATAGAATCGTGGAAATCAGCAGTTGAAAGGCATTCTCGTGTTTCAGCTCGCAGGTGGCATTGGGATACGCTTCGTCCAGCTTTGCAAGAATCGCAGCCACGCGCTGCGGATCGGTTCCTGCCGCGCGAATGGGCTTTCTGGTTTTGGCCGCCTTTGTAGATTTCGCAGGTTTTGCTTTTGCCCGCGCCGGTTTTTTCTTCGCGGAAATCTTTCTCTTTGATTTTTTGGCCATGGGAGCCAAGACTATAGCATGGAGGGAAGAACCGCGAGCAACTTGCGGAATGCTTTCCCTCGGTGGCTGTAGCGGTTTTTGTCCTTTTCCGAAAGCTCCGCGAACGTCTTTTTCAGAGCTGGAAAGTAGAATACAGGATCATACCCAAATCCGCCGGCGCCCCGCGGCACTTCTAGGATTTCTCCGTCTACGCGGTCCGTTACGACCGCCAACGCTCGCCCCTGGCGGGCCAGCGCAATCGCACAAACGAAATACGCTGCACGTTCTGCGCCTGTCTTAGTGCGCATTTCCCTCAAAAGCTTCTCGATTCGCTGCGAATTCGCGGCGTCCTCTCCCGCGTACCTTGCCGAATGCACGCCTGGTGCGCCGCCGAGAGACGGCACCACGAGTCCGGAATCGTCGGCGAACACCATTCCTTCCTGAAATCGCGAATAATGCAGCGCTTTGCCCGCCGCATTTTCCGCGAATGTCGGGGCATTTTCCGCAAATGGGGGAAGCGATTCAAACTCAGGTAACAACGCCAGTTCTAACGGAGTGGAAAACGCAACATTCTGCGCAAGCACGCGATACTCCTTCAGTTTTCCGGGGTTGGACGAGGCGAGAAACAACTTAACGTGCGCGCGCACTGAATTTCAGAGGTAGCACGGCGCGTTGTTCATCCGTCAAACGCCGGATTCCCGCGGCGGCGAGCGCCAGCAAATCCTGCATCTCGCTTCCCGTGAACGCCCGGCCCTCCGCTGTCGCTTGAATTTCCACGAAATGCCCGCTCCCAGTCATGACCACGTTCATATCCACTTCTGCGCTCGAATCTTCTTCATACGCGAGATCCAACAGCGCGCGGTCATTCACAATCCCGACGCTCGTGGCCGCCACGGTGTCGATCAGCGGCGAATTTTTCAGCATGCCCGCGGCCACCAGCCGTTCGAACGCCAGCGCCAGCGCCACAAACGCCCCCGTGATCGAAGCCGTGCGCGTTCCCCCATCCGCCTGTATCACGTCGCAATCCAGCCACACCGTGCGCTCGCCCAGCGCCTCCTGCTCCGTCACCGCGCGCAGTGAGCGCCCGATCAATCTCTGAATCTCCAGGGTGCGCCCGGACTGCTTCCCTCGCGCTGCTTCGCGTGGCGTCCGCTCCTCTGTCGCGCGTGGCAGCATTCCATATTCACTCGTCACCCAGCCTTTGCCGCTGCCCTTCAAAAAAGTCGGTACTCCATCGTCCACGGTGGCTGTGCAAATCACGCGCGTATTTCCCAGCTCGATCAGCACGCTTCCTTCGGCCGTGGAGATGAAATCCGGCGTGATTTTTAGAGGGCGCATTTGATCCGCAGCCCGGCCGTCGGCTCTCACTTCTCCTCCTGCTGCCAACTTCTCACGCACGGTGCACTCTCATGGTCTGTGTTCGGACCGCGCCAGTTTG
>QHYN01000132.1 GCA_003224145.1 Acidobacteriota bacterium | reverse complement strand
AGCCTGGGAGCTGCCTTGCTCTTTTCGTGCCTCACCAATGCGCACGATGACGTAGGCGATCAGGGCAAACACAAAAAACACCAGCAGCATCCAGGCGATCCCTTGTAAGGTCTCGATGGCAGCGCGATAGAGCTCGAAAATCCATCGGTCGAAACTGAGCGACACCGTTTGAACTTCGCGGCCTCCCAGCGTCGGGTTAATGTATTTCTCCAGATCACGGAGCTGCACGCCCGCGGACATTCCCACCACGAGAATCGCGAATTTCATGTATTTCGACCAAGCCGCACTGATTTCATCCGCGATGATGCGTCGCAGCACGCTGTCGATCGGCTTCTTGAACAAGAGCATAACCGCAAAGGACACAACGAGAGCCGCGGCGAAAGTAGCGAAGAGCAAAAAGAGGAACATGGGGGATCACCTCAGGGTCGATCCGTCAAATTGCTTTGCAAACGAGAATGCCTTGCGTCGGCAACTTTCTACTATAGGGGATTTCCCGTCTGTTTCCTCGTTCACTGCATCAAACTCTATGCGAGTGGTCATCGCGATTCTTTTGTGCGCTAAGATGATGCTTTGATGCTGAGTCTGCCCCCGATCACGCTGCGATTGCGCAGTTTCAAGCTGATTGACCGCGTCGCACTCGCTTTTCTACTATTCTGCTCCATCTTGTTTGGCGCGGCCTGCGGACTGCTTTTCGTTTACGCCAGCGACCTGCCGGAGATTCGCGCGCTGGAGACGTACCGCCCGACGGTGGTGACGGAGATTTATGCCGATGACGGCCAGATGGTCGGCAGCTTCGCGCTGCAGCGGCGCATCCTGATGACCTATGAGCAGTGCCCCAAGGTTCTCTACAACGCCGTCACGGCTATCGAAGACCAGCACTTCGAAGAGCACTGGGGCATCGACTTCCCGCGCATGTTCACTGCGGCCCTGCGCCACCTGACCAAAGGCCGGCGCGCCGGGGGCGCCAGCACCATCACCATGCAACTCGCGGGGAATCTTTTTTTGGACCGCAGCGACATCAGCTTTCGCAGGAAGGCGGAAGAAACACTGCTGGCGCTGCAGATCGAGCGCCGCTACACCAAGCCGCAAATTTTCACCATGTACGCGAATCAGGTTTATCTTGCACATGGGAATTATGGGTTCGCGGCCGCCGCGCAATTTTATTTCGGCAAGCCGGTCACGGATTTGAAGCTTGCGGAGGCAGCACTGCTCGCCGGCATGATCAATGGTCCAAAATTTTCTCCGCTTTCGAATCCCGAGGCCGCACTCGCGCGCCGCAATCTCGTGCTGCATCGCATGGAAGAAGAAGGGAAGATCACGCCGGTAGAAGAGGCTGCAGCCAGGAAGTCGCCGCTCGGTTTGCACATCCAGTATCCGCGCAACGACTTAGCGCCTTATTTTTTCGAAGAGGTTCGAAAGTACCTGGAAGCAACGTACGGAACCGAAGCGGTTCACGAGCGTGGCTTGCGTGTTTACACCACGCTGAATGTCAACTTGCAGCGCATTGCCAACCAAGCGCTGCGCGATGGCCTGCACGCTTATGAGCGCCGCCACGGCTGGAAAGGGAACTTGCCCAACATCCTGCGCGACAATCTGGGGAAGCTCGATACTTACGAAGACGAAGACTGGCGCCATGCGATTGAAAAGGGAAGCTACGTCACGGGACTGGTTGTGACCGTGACTGACCGGGACGCGGTCATCAAAATCGGCCCCTACCGCGGAATTCTTTCTCCCAGTGATTTTGCCTGGACCGGCCGCAAGAAACCTTCGGAATTGCTGAAGGTCGGCGACCTGGCGCAGTTCTCCATTCAGGAATTGCGGAGCAACACCGTGCGCATCCAGCTCGAACAGCAACCCGGCCCACAGGGCGCTCTGCTCGCCATCGATAATTCCACCGGCGAGATCAAAGCGATGGTCGGCGGCTACAGCTTCGAAGACTCCAAGTTCAACCGGGCGACGCAGGCGCTCAGGCAGGTCGGCAGCTCTTTCAAGGTTTATGTTTACGCCGACGCGCTAGAAAAGGGCGCAACGCCTTTCGATACGATTGTGGATCTTCCGTTTACCACCACGAGCGGCGGCCAGCCGTATTCTCCGCGGAATTATGATGAAAAATTCGAAGGCACAATCACACTGCGGCGCGCGCTTGCCGGCTCGCGCAACGTGCCTGCGGTGAAGCTGGCGGACAAAATCGGTCTCAACACGGTTGTAGATATGACACGCCGCTTCGGCATCGCTACGCCGCTGCCGCCGTATCTGCCGCTGGCGTTGGGGGCCGCAGATATGAAACTCATCGAGCACGTTTCCGCCTTCACCGTCTTTCCGAACGACGGCATTCGAATCGATCCCTATATGATCCGGCGGGTGACCAGCTACGACGGCGCGCTGCTCGAAGAGGCACACCCGGAAGTGCATGACGTGCTTTCGCCAGATGTGGCGCGCACGATGACGGCGATGCTTGAGGAAGTCATCCAATTCGGCACCGGGGTCCAGGCCAAAGCGCTCGGACGTCCCGCAGCCGGCAAAACCGGAACCACGCAGGATTACACCGACGCATGGTTTGTTGGATTCACGCCACAAATCACCGCGGGCGTGTGGGTCGGGTTTGACGACAAGCAAGTTTCACTGGGTAAGAGAGAAACGGGCGCGCGCGCCGCCTTGCCCATCTGGCTGGAATTCATGCAAGGGGCCGTCGCTGGAACGCCGGTGATGGATTTCGCGAACGTGGTTCCGCTTGAGCGGCAAGCGGGCGAACATCAAGTCAACGTGGATACCCCAGATACGGCGCCAACGGAAGACGAGCCCGCGGCCCCCAAGGAAAAACCGCCAGCGCCTTCTCCGCCCACGAAAACGGGAACCGCAAATCCGGCTGGCGCGGCACCCCAGTCTTGAACCGGTGGTAAGCAGTGCTGAACTAGACCGAGGCTCGCAGCAAAATTTAGAAACGGCAGTCTTTAGCAGGTGTGTGGAGGTCAGCGTTTGGCGACACGCGATAATCTGAATGGGTCCCAGCCGCAGGGATGGAGCGGGTGTTCACGGCCATGCTTATCTGCCAGAACAATCTGTTTCCGGGAAGTGACCACCCCAATCGGAGTAAGAGGTATGCTGCAGAATGATCGCGACAGAAATTTTGTCTGATTCGGTCGGACCGTGAAGAGCAGTTCGTAATCGTCGCCCCCGTCCAGTGCGAGGCGCAGGGGATCAGCCCCACTTTTGAAGTTGCGAGGCGAGGATTGGACCGTCGGGACCTTTGCGGCTGTCACACGTGCGCCGACTCCGCTCGCAGCACTCAAGCGCGGCAGATCGCTGGAGAGACCGTCGGAGAGATCCACCATTGCGGATGCCAAGCCCTTGGCGGCCAGCCACTGTCCCAGCGCAAGGCGCGGCTCCGGGTAAAGATGCTTCTTAGTGAGCGGATTCTTTCGGTTCGCAGGTCCTTTGCTGCGTTTCAGAAGCCGTAGGCCCATTTCGGCCTCACCCAAGCGCCCGCTCACACAGAGAAGGTCGCCCGGCCGAGCTCCCGAGCGGAGAACGGCACGGCCCATTTGGACCTCGCCCACGACCGTGACATTAATCAGGATCTCCTCACGGCAGGTGGTGTCACCACCGGCTAGGGGGCATTGGAACTTAGCAGAGACGCGACGCAACCCGAGGAGAAACTCATCCAGCCAACGCCCCGTGAGGGACGCGGGGAGAGCGAGGCTCAGGAGAAAGCAGCGAGGTTTGCCTCCCATGGCGGCGATATCGCTGAGCGCGCGTGCTAGGCATTTCCAGCCCACGGAGTCCGGAGGATGTTTGTCTCGCAGGAAGTGGGTTCCGTCCAAGAACCAATCGCAAGTCAGTATGGTTTGCCGGCCCGCCTGAGGCCGGAACAGCACGGCATCATCGCCGATTCCCCGAACGAGCGCCCCACGCGCCATTCGACTGTCCAGCGTGATTCCGGCGCCCTCGGAAATCTTCTTCAGGATTGAGTCCTCGTTTGAACGACGAAATCTCATTGGCGTTTTGCGGCCTTCTGAGCCGCTGGAGTCTGGCGAACGACAGTATAGCCCTTGGGCGGATTGAGCCGGATTAAAGGTCGACGGGAGAGCAGCTAGAAGAGTCGTCCTTCGGAGTCCTGCTCCTCCCGCGAGGGCACCTGTCCCAAAGGACAGTGGGGAACAGTCTTGCACAGCCTGACCCAGATAGTACGAAAAACAGGGTTGACGGCCCCTTCTACAGAAACTAGTATGGGGAATGTCGCGAACCAAAGCCCTCGGTTCAGATGGGTGCGGATCCCGGTTTACGCGGGCACAGGGTCAATTGCCCGCAAATGGCAAATTGAACGGCCAGAGGGGCCACTGAGTCTTCATGAGAGGTAAGAGCTATACATTCTTCATTGCTTCGACTCCGGGGAAGCTCCGGAAAGTCGTCGTTCCCGCCTACCTGCTGCATGGTGTAGCGGTCTTGGCCCTGATTGGCGCCATCAGTGTGACGGTGGCGGTAGGGTCTTACACGCGGATGCTTTGGAAGGTTGGGAACTACAATGCCGTGCGGCACGAACTGGAAACGAGAACGCAGCAATACCGCCAGTTGCAGGCCACGGTCAACGACACCAACCAGCGCCTCGATTCTCTCCAGTCGCTAGCAACAGAAGTAGCCATGACTTACGGCGTGCTGCGCTACCACCCAGCGGCATTCGACCAAAGCGACAACCCGGTGGATTCCCAGGATGCGTTTGACCGCTCCATCGAGCAATACACCTTCCTGAAGCGCAATGCCTCGGTGATTGCGGTCTCCAGCAGCGGGCTTCATTTGCTGTCGCCCATGAGTTTTGCAGATTCGACCTACACACCGTCGATTTGGCCTGTCATGGGACACATCACGGATAGCTTTGGCGAGCGCCTTGATCCGTTCAGCGGGGAGGGTGCGTTTCACACTGGTGTGGATGTGGCTTCCGATTACGGCGCGCCCGTGCATGCGACAGCGGATGGCGTGATCACCATCGCGGAGAATCATGCGGGCTATGGGCGGCTGGTGGTGATCGATCATGGGTTTGGCATCACCACGTGGTACGCGCACCTTTCTGCGTTTTCGGCTGTGGTTGGCGCTCGCGTGAAGCGCGGCGAAGTCGTGGGATACACCGGCATCAGCGGGCGCTCGACAGGCCCGCACGTGCACTATGAAGTTCGAATGAACAACGCGCCGATTAATCCGTGGCGGTACATGAAGTCGAGTGCGACAGGCGACTGATTCCAATTGAAACGACGGTAAATATTGAAAGTGCGGCGGGCATTTTGCCCGCCTTTTCTGTTTTTGGGCTTTCTTGGCTGATTCCGAATGACTTTTTAGATATGGCCTTTCCTTGAGGGGACGGTATTTCTGAGGAGTGGTTTGCGAACGGCCGGGCTGGGCGTTGCCGGTGGAGCACGGCGTGCAGCTTCCAGAAAAGCAGGTGTGATCTCGAATGCCAGGCGGACTGACTTGGTGTCGCCGCGGTCGATTTTCGAAATGTCCGCGCTTTTCAGAAGTTCGAGGTAGGCGGCCCGAGCTGTTGGGTCCAACTGCTGGCGAGTCTTGGCGTCATTTAACCCAGCTTCTGCGAGAACCAGGACACTTTGGAGAAGATCCGCGAGTTGCCGAGTCGTAGCCTCCGCTGTGCATTCGCCCTCGGCGACCACGCGCATTCGGTCGTTCTCCGGCTTGCCGGCGATGGTGATCCACTGCAATTGATCCAGCAGGACAGAGAGTTGTGGAGAACGGAGACCGCCCGGCGCCTGTGCGGCTAACGCGGCCCCCGCTGCAGCGTCCTGGCGGATTACGGCAAGGACCGGCGCGCCCGCGAGGCGTTCGAATCGTAAGCGCCATTCCGCGCTGTCTTCATTTCGTTTTTTGGCACCGAGGGTTCCGCCCAGATCGCCGCTGTCCGTCAGAGCGATACGGTCGTTCCGTAAGAACGTGAAGGCAATCTTTTTCGTGCTGTCTGTTACCGGAACGGAGAGAATCTCGCGGGTGCCTGACTTTGTAACGGTCCCCGTTTTCACGGCATAGTCTGAGATTTTTTGCCGCTCGAATTTTCCATCGACTACGGCGAAAAGTGTCGAATCCTGACCATGTTTCACGAACGCAATGGCGATGCGATCGAGATCGCGCTCGTAGTCAAAGCCCGTTTCCTTCAGGAACCGTGTGTAATCCGGATCTGCTTGTGGCTTGGGTGCCCAGGCGAAGAGCTGCGTCACGAACGCAGCAGTGCGAAGTTCCGCGAAGTCCGCAAAGAGGACAGCATTGGCATCTGCGGGCATCATTCCCAGCGCATTGCTGCGCGCGGAAGAACTGTGGGTGTTCCGCCTCTGGTATCCGTAGAATGCGGCCGCACCTAAGAGAAGTGCAGCAGCCACCAGTCCGAACCAGCCCCGTTTTTTCATTTCATTCGCACCATCAGGAGACACACCCCCGAATCAGTAATTTTCTCATGCACCCACTTGCCAAGACACGAAATTCAGTAGCCATTGGGAGTCCTGGGCTGTGACAATTTTGCCTTCGGACTGCCCCCGGTCCCTAGCTTTCAGGGTTTATGGTAAGCTATAGAGGGGAAGCAGGATAGCGTGGAAACAGCGGAGGGCGGAGAGTTTGGTTTTCCACAATACTGGTCACTGACGTGCTCGTAACTGATAAGAACCGCTTGCAATTCTGATTCCCCTTCTGCTATCCTTGCTTGGTTTGAGCGGGCGCTGGCGTAGCTCAGCTGGTAGAGCATCTGATTTGTAATCAGAGGGTCGGGGGTTCAATTCCCTCCGCCAGCTCCACCAGGAATCAGTGGGGGAGCGAGGCGAAGCGAATCCTCGAAGGAAAAATGAAGGGGCTGGTGTCTTTTGACACGAGTCCTATTTGTGTTTTTGCCGGGAACGCTCGCAACTTGTTGAAGGATAAGAGCGAGATCTTTGCTTCGTGTCCCAAAAGTTTGGTGCGGGACGGGTGGGTGAGTGGTTAAAACCAGCAGACTGTAAATCTGCCGCTCCTTGCGGGCTACGAAGGTTCGAATCCTTCCCCGTCCACCAGGTTCCCGCCGTGGGGTTAGCAGAAAGCCGCAGGGCAATCGCTTGCAGCGATGTTCGGCAGCGGTCCGATTCGAGGCGAAAGCACCGCTCAGGAAAAGTGCGCCGGGAAGGTAGTCTGTCGCCCCAGGAAAAAACGATTGCGAGTGTGAAGCGACGGAGAAACGCGTTCGGCCTGGGTAGCTCAGTTGGTAGAGCGCGTCCTTGGTAAGGACGAGGTCACCGGTTCAATCCCGGTCCCAGGCTCCAGAGTTCTGCGGTTGTTAACAAGGTTTGAGGGGCTTGGGCGGGGGTAACTCAACGGTAGAGTCTCACTCTTCCAAGGTGATGGTTGCGGGTTCAAATCCCGTCCCCCGCTCCAGAATTTGAAGTGCAGCGCCGCTGCAGGTTACAGGCCGGCGCAGAGGGTAAAAAATGGCGAAGGAGAAATTTGAGCGCAGCAAGCCGCACGTGAACATCGGGACCATCGGGCACATCGACCATGGCAAGACCACGCTGACGGCGGCGATCACCAAGGTGCTGAGTAAGCACAACCCGAAGGTGCAGTTCCGGGCGTTTGATTCGATTGACAACGCGCCGGAAGAGCGCGAGCGGGGGATCACCATCGCGGTGTCGCACGTGGAGTACGAGACGGCCAACCGGCACTACGCGCACA